>JACRBX010000217.1 GCA_016219225.1 Deltaproteobacteria bacterium | reverse complement strand
TCGCGCCGGGTCCCAATGGGTGATATTGGCTATGGTGTGTGTTTTAACTTTACCCTTTTCCCGGAAGGATTCCCGGATAAGGATAGTAGGAGGAGAGGTGCGGTTAGGGACGGTTGCAACGAACATGGCTACATAATAATAATAAAATAATATATGTCAAGAAAAAAATGATATTTACATGCCTACAAAATTCATGCCAAAATTAATCCATTTTATTGATTTTTAATAACTTTTCAGCAAAAAGTAGAAGGAAAACCCGCCGGATAGCGAGGCCCTAACCTTTGACCCGTCCTATCAGCGTAACAAAAAGAACATCACCTGAATCATCGACCAAAACCCACCGTCAACAATTTGATCGGTTTTATTTTAGTCTCAGCGAAACTCCTATCGGAAGCCGAGCCTTCATTAGTGTCAATCCGGAAACACTGACTCCCGGATGGTGCCTGCTTCTCTGAGTTTATTACACAAAGAAAGCAGCCATCTTGATTTTCTTTTTGACGAACCACCCGGAAGGCGTTATTATAAAACCGAAACAGGGATAAACCCGATGAGATTGCCTCCAGGATTATAACCAACCAATAGGATAGAGAGATTTTACCTTAATCAGAACATGGCTGTAGGGTTAATGATTAAAACGATTTTATTCCTGATTATTTCTTTGTTTTTTTTCTCTTCTTTTTCCCGGGCCGCTGACCTGCCGGCAGGGAGCATCAAAACGGTAAAGGGAAACGTTGTCATCATTCGCCAGAATCAAATCCTCCCGGCCGCAATTGGTGAAAAAATATTTAAAAATGACGGCCTTAGGACAGGACCGGGTGGGACCTTAGGGATAATATTTAAAGACGACAGCCTCTTATCCCTTGGACCGAATACGGAAGTCACCATAAGTGAATTTCTCTTTTCTCCCGCCGAAGGAAAACTGTCTATGGTTGCCCGGATAATCAAGGGGACGGTGGCCTATCTTTCCGGAATTATCGCCAGGTTATCTCCCGATTCGGTTCGTCTTGAAACCCCGGTGGGCAATGTGGGGATTCGAGGGACCAAATTTGCCATAAAGATTGAGGGAGAGGGCCCCAGCTCTTAAAATTTATGAATCGCTTTATTCCAAAGACTTTAATCCTGTTTTGGCTGTTTTCTTCGGTCTCCTGTACCTGTTACCAGAACTTCTTCGTCCTTTTGCCCGATCCCGATGGCCAGGTGGGCCAAATCGCCGTCTCCAACAAAGGAGGAACCCAGATTTTAACAGAAGCTCGACAGGCCGTTAGAGTGCGATCGATGGATGATCCTCCAGAGCCGCCATTTCTTATGGATGAAAGACAACTGAAAGCCTTATTCGGGGAAGCCCTTTCCGCCCTACCGGACCCGCCCCTGAAATTCTTATTATATTTCAAAACGGGGACATCCGATTTAACGGAAGAGTCGGAAAAAGAAATTCCGGGAATTCTCGAAGCCATCACGGCTCGTCATTCAACGGACATCACCATTACCGGCCACACCGACCGCGTCGGGTTACGGGAATTAAACTTCGAGATTGCCTTTGATCGGGCCAAGTTCATCAAGCGTCTTCTGATTTACAGGGGTGCCCGGCCGGAGATTATTGAAATAGCCTCTCATGGGGAGGATAACCCCTTAATTAAAACAGACAAAGAAGTTTCCGAACCCCGAAACAGGCGGGTCGAAGTCACGGTCCGTTAAGAGGCTCCCCGGATTTGAGTCGAGAGGCCGTCCAGAAAACTTTATTAGCCAAACCGGAAAATAAAAATCGCTGGATTCTCCTTTCCGGATGCATTTTCACTTTGGTTTTTTCGCTGGTCTATGTTTATCAACCCTTATTTTTTCGCTTTCTCGATTCTAAATTATATGACACCCTGCTCAATTCCTCTCCCCGGGGCACCCCATCCAACCTTCCGGTAATTGTTGATCTGGATGAAAAAAGCCTGAGCCGATTCGGGCAATGGCCCTGGCCCAGGTATCGCATAGCCCTGCTGTTGGAAAAGATCAAGGCCTCGGGGGCCTTAAGTATCGGGCTTGATATGATGTTCCCGGAGCCGGATCGGACCTCCCTGGACGCATTGCAGAAGGACTTAATCCGGGATTTAAAAATCCAGGTGGACCTGGGCCGCATCTCTAAACGGCTGCCGGATAATGACCGATTTATGGCCGAAACGCTCTCCCGGGGACCTTTTGTTTTAGGGTTCAAGTTCCTTTTCCCCCCTGAAAAATCGTTCCATAAGGAAACCCTGCTTCATCCCTGGTCGGCTGTTATCATGACGGAAAAGGGAGGAACCGTGGACAAATCATTTCTCTTCCAGGCAACCGGAGCCATTGGCAACCTGGAGGTGCTGGCAAAGGCAGCCCCTTTATCTGGTTTTTTTAATGTCAGCCCCGATCCTGACGGGGTTATCCGTCGGGTCCCTCTTTTAATAGAATATCAACAGAAATTCTACCCCTGTCTGGCCCTGGCCACACTGGGGCAGGCCTTTGGTCTGAAACAAATTGTCCTTAAAACCGGTCCTGACGGCCTGGAGTCTATCCGCCTGGGAGATACGACCATTCCGGTTGATGGCCGGGGAAATCTGTTGATCCGTTATCGGGGGAAAGGGAAAACCTTCCCTTATATCCCGGCCGGGGATATCCTTACGGGTGCCGTTTCACGGGAACGCCTTCAGGGGAAGATCGTATTACTGGGAACATCGGCAGCCGGGTTGGGAGAACTTCGACCCGCACCACTGGACCCGGTCTTTCCCGGTCCGGAGGTTCATGCTACCATTGTAGACAACCTCATCAGGAAGGATTTTTTTTCCAGGCCCTATTGGATCAGCGGAGTAGAGCTGGTCCTGATTCTGGTGGCTGGACTTTCCACCACCCTGCTCTTAACCTGGACCGGAGCGGCCTGGAGTTTATTGCCACTGGGCCTCCTGGCCCTGGGCCTGTGGCAGACCTCCTTATGGCTACTGCACAGCAAGGGACTGTTTTTCTCCTGTCTTTTTCCGTTAATGGTATTGGGCGGCAACTTTTCTTTTTTGACCTTGCTCAAATATCGGAGGGAAGAGCAAAAGGTGCGGGACCGAACCAGGGAATTGCTCCTGACTCAGGATTTTACCATCCTCTGTCTTGCTTCCTTGACGGAAACCCGGGACAGCGAAACCGGGGGGCACATTTTACGTTGCCAGCAATATATCAAAATCCTGGCCCGGCAATTAGCCAGAAACCCGGTCTATAGCGGGATTTTGCAACCGGATTCTATCGATATTTTATACAAGTCGTCCCCCCTGCATGATATCGGAAAAGTGGGGGTACGGGATAACATTCTCCTGAAGCCCGGCCGGTTAACCGAAGAAGAATTCAAGGAGATGAAACGACATACCCTTTACGGACGTCAGGCCATCCAACTGGCCGAAGATAAATTCGGACAGGGCGTTAACAGTACCTTTCTCCAATATGGAAAAGAGATGGCCTATACCCATCACGAGCGATGGGACGGCAGCGGATACCCGGAAGGTCTTCAGGGAGAGGAAATCCCTTTGTTCGGCCGGATCATGGCCCTGGTCGATGTTTACGATGCCTTGATCTGCAAACGGATTTACAAGCCGGCCTTCTCACATGAAGAAGCCGTCACCTTTATTGTCGAACAAAAAAGAATTTTTTTTGATCCGGGAGTGGTTGAGGCCTTTTTAGCGGTCCACGAAGAATTCAAAAAAATTGCCCAAACCTTTGCCGACCATGAAGAGGGATCTTGATTTTCTTTTAAATGCCCCCTGAGAGTCGTTATTTTTAACCCCATATTTTTATAGTATCGGGGTCTCCTTTTTTAAAGCGAAAAAGAGTTGCCTGTGCGCCAGAAGAAGGGCCGGAAATAAGGAAACCTCACCCCTGAAAAAACAGCCAGGACCTTCCTCAGTCCTCGAATCCGTATCTGACCCTCATGACCCGGGAGATCTCCCGGGTCAGTTCGAAGGCCCGGTCCGATTGGTCGGGAGTTAATAGAACGGTCTCGCAGGAGGGGATTATCCAGGAAGAAGCGGCCAGTAAGGCCTCGTTAATGCCGGCCTTGACAAAGAGGTCCATTCCCTTTTGAAGCCGGTCCAACAGGCTTTCCAGGGTTTCCTTTTCCAGCACCTCCCCGGAAACAGGGATGATCCCCCAGCCGATCATACCGCCGCGCTCTAAAAAGCGCTTAAAGTCTCCGGCATAGAGGGCTGCTTTATCCGCGTGCTGATAGGCATCGAAATTAATGACATCGGTCGTCGTTTGGGTGAGCAGAGACCAATCCACATTGGCGCAACAGTGGATCCAGGTCAGGCAGTCTAGGGCTTCAAAACTTCCATTGATGGCAGCTATGATCTCGTCCCGGGTTCCGGTCCCCCCCGCGGAAGTAAAGTTCACCAATGTCGTTTCTGGAAGATCGGCGACGATCTCGACACCGGGCACTTCATCCCTGATCTTTCTTTCCAGCCACCGGGCCTTGATATTGCTGGCCTTTATCAGCATATCCCGCAGGGTCTCGTTATGGATGGCGGGGGTCCCATCGACCATTTTAATAGTATCCCCCAGGATCAGCGGCCCGGCCGTGTGAAAGACGACCCATTTAAGCCCCTGGGGTCTTTCCCGGCTCAGGGCATTTATCATGGCATAGAGGAAGGGGGCCGTCTCCGGTTGGATAGCGAAATAATCCAGGTCGTTGGCTTCATAGCGGTTGTAGAATTCGAGGAGTTCTCCTTCCCTGGAGGGTGAGAGATCGAGCAGGATCCGCCTTTTTTCACGATCGAAAACCAGACAAGGCATTCCTTCAAGCATCCACCGAATACTCCGGGTCATGACCGGAAGACAGGGGGCCTCCGGGAAGTTTTTGAGAATAGCCTCCACGCCCCTTTGCGTCTCCCGGTAGGGAACGAAGGACATGGCCGTGGCCGTAAATTCCGGCTTTTCAAACGTTCTTTTCATAGGATCTACCCTGGTCGACCGGTGCAGATTTTTTTTGATGATGGGAAAAAGCTCTACGGGAATGACTCTAAGATAAAAAAAAGGACGGGTCAAGAAGAAAAATAGGACCGGGAATTCCTGCTGGTTTCCATATGTTTATAAATATTTTGCAATTAAATTTTATGGTCCTATAATGTTAAAGTTCTCGATATTCTGGTGACGCACCATCACAAAAATCATTGCAAGTAGTGTACCGTTAATAGACTTTGTAAACAGAGCACTCAGGTTGTAGCCCCCCGCTCATGCCTCAGAAAACTTGGAGAAAGATATGAATCCAAAAACCTATTCGTGGAATTCCGACGATTACCGTAAACATTCCTCCGTTCAATATGAATGGGCACAAGAATTGATTAAAAAGCTTGGCCTTACCGGAGAAGAATCGGTTATCGATATCGGATGCGGGGATGGGAAAGTTTCTGCCCTGTTAAGTTCCCGGTTGAGAAATGGAAAGGTCACCGGCATAGACAGCTCTCCGGATATGATAACCCTTGCCCGGAAAAATTATCCTCCATCAAAATATCCCAATCTGTCATTTGTCCTTTTGGAGGCGACCAAACTCAATTTTAGCAAGCAATTCGATATTACCTTCTCCAATGCCGCTCTCCATTGGGTAAAAGACCAAATGGCGGTATTAAAAGGAGTCAAAGAAGGTTTAAAAAAATCCGGCAGAATAGTATTCCAGATGGGCGGCCAAGGAAATGCCCGGGATATTATTGCCTCAATTGAAACACTCATACAAAACGGAAAATGGCAGCCCTATTTTGATGGTTTTTCATTTCCTTACACTTTTTGTTCCCCCGATGAATATAAACAGTGGCTGAAAACCGTGGGGCTGAGCCCAAAACGGTTAGAGCTGATTCCCAAAGATATGACTCACAAAGGGAGGGATGGCTTAGCCGGTTGGATTAGAACGACCTGGCTGCCTTATACGGAAAGAATTCCGGAAAACCAGCGAAATATTTTTATCGATGATTTAATAAATGCCTACAATGAACGATTTCCAATGGGTGCTGACGGTTTATTTCACATAAAAATGGTTCGATTAGAGGTCGAGGCCGTTAATCCCTGATCCACGAATAAACAACCCGTCGAACGCATCAGCCCCCCTGAACTTAAACTTTTTTTACCTCGCAAAGAAGAGACTTGTATCCCGGAAATCCGGAGATGGGGTCACGGTAAGCCGGATCAATGAGCCGGTTGACATCCGCCGAAGGACAGCCATGATACATACCAGTGACACCGGGCGGTACCACTTCGGTTATATTGGCCTTGACGCGGAGGGAGGCCCTCGGGGTAACCAGTGTGACCCATTCATCGGGTAAAATGCCACGAACCCGCGCATCCTGAGGGTTGATGTCGACGGTGGGATGGGGATGCAGTTTCCGGGTTGAAGGGATCCGGTACATTCTGGAGTGCATCAGCATAGGCAGGCGGGAACCGGTGGTGAGAATAAGAGGGTATTCTTTGGCCATTTCCGGATCGGAAACCGGGCTTTGTTCCGGTTCTTTATAAACCGGCAGGGGATCCATCCCCGCCTCTTTCAACAGGGTGGATGTGAATTCCATCTTTCCGGAAGGCGTAGGGAACCCGGCCACCCTGTATTTTTCATAGGGCGTCTCGGTGCGGTCCGGCAGGAAGAATCCACCGGGATGTTGTTTGATATCGGCCATTTTAATATGGGACGGTTCGAATATCCAGTCCAGACAGGCCTCGTATCCTTGAGACATCAAGGTATCCTGAGGGTTGAGTCTTTGCGACAAGGCCAGGATAATCTCTGCATCGGATCGGGATTCCCCCACAGGCGGGATAACCGGCTGGTTCCATAGGGCGTATCTGGCCGGGGTAATGACCAGTTGATTGCGCTCAAAAGAACTGCAGGCCGGAAGAACCACATCGGCCAGTTTCGCGCTGTCCGTCATGAAGAGGTCGACGTCCACAAAAAAGTCCAGTTTTTCGAGGCTTTCTTTAATGAAATCAGACCCCGGCCACATACGATAATTCAAACCAAATCCCAGTACGGCCTTGATGGGATAGGGTTTTCCGCTTTGGATTTGAAAGGGCAGGACCGTGGACTGCGCTTCGGTGGTCAGCTTACACCATAGGGGATGGCGGTCCTGTCCGATACGGGGGGCCATATCTTCCCATAGACGGGATTGCTCAAATTCTCTTTCCCGGGTGGTCAGTCCCGTGGGCGTATGATAATAGGATGCGGGAACGACATGGTTTCCGCCTCTTCGATCGAAGTTTCCGGTCAGGCCGATCAGGGCAGTTATGGCCCGATGATTTTGCACCCCATTGGTATGATGGACCGTGGTGCTGGCACTATTGACCATGGCTGCCGGTTTTGACGTAGCATAGAGCCTCGCAGCGGCAATAATCTTATCGGCCGGTACTCCTGTGATGCCTTCGGTGACTTCAGGGGAAAAACCCTCCACGTAAGCCCGGTAGGCTTCAAACCCCAGGGTCCAGTTTTCCACGAATTCCCGGTCAAAGAGTCCCTCTTCTATCATGACGTTGGCCATTCCCAGGGCCAAGGCTCCCGACGTACCGGGGCGGAGCCTGAGATGGATGTCCGCCTTCCTGCTCAGAGGAGTATCCAGAGGCCCTACATCAATAAGCTTGACACCGTTTTCCAGGGCCTTGAGAAAACGAGGCACCAGGTGGGTTGCCGAGTTAAACGGATTCATGCTCCAGTTCAGAACGCATTTTGCCCCTTTGAAATCGAAACCGGCACCGCCATATCCGTAATTCAACTGATTAGCCACAGTTGTGGCCAGGAAACAGGTGCTGGATTCGGTACAATAGTTGGGAGACCCGAAAGAATGGGCCATTCTCTTAAGGAACGGCCGCAGCCATTTGGGATAGCCGGAAAAAAAGACCACCGATTCCGGCCCCGTTTCTTCCTTTATCCGGGTAAGGCCCGAGACAATCCGGTCCAAGGCTTCATCCCAGGAGACCGACACGTATTCCCCGGAACCTTTCGGCCCTTTTCGAACCAGTGGGGTTTGAATCCGTTCGGGATGATAGACATATTGCAGGTTGGACATCCCCTTGCCGCATAACTTTCCGGCGTTCGTCGGATATTCCTTGGTGCCTTCGATCTTGATAAGACGGCCGTCCCGAACATAGGCATTGACCCCACAGTGGGCGAAACAAACAGCACAAATGGACTTTTTAATTTCAAGACCGGTTTCCGCTTCCGGCATTTTTTCCCGGACACCCATTTCCCGGCACTGATCAGGCTGTTTTTCCATCATGCAAACCTCCTTGATTCGTATGGGCTGATAATACAGAGTTGTTTATTTATTTGCAAGGCCCTGAATGCGACATCTTACCTCCTTTTTTACTTGACTCTGTTCTTTTGAACATTCTACACTACCCCATACTCAGGCAGATAATCTCAACCGGTGTAAAAGTTGCTGCAAAGACCAGGAAGGAAACCAAAAATGGACTTCGGATACTTTTTGAGAAGGCTGGATCAAGGCTGTCATATCACCCCGAACAAGGAAGCCGTCATATTCAAAGACGAGAGGGTCACCTATGGACAATTGAGAGACCGGGCTTATCAATTGGCCAATGGATTGCGGTCCCTGGGGGTCCGTAAAGGCAACCGGGTGGCCGTACTCCTCCGGAACTGCACCGAGTGGTTCGACATATTTTTCGCCCTGGCCGGCCTGGGGGCGGTCCTGGTACCGGTGAATTTTTTGCTCAAGTCCAAAGAAGTGGAGTTCATCCTCAACGATTCCGGGGCTTCCGTGCTCCTGGTGGGAGAAGATCTATTGAACCTGGTGGATACTGGCAAAGGCGGCACCCCCGGACTCAGGGATATCATCTGCATCGGCGGGCCGGCACCCTCCCCTTCTATCCTTTCCTATTCGGTCCTGGTTAATCAGGCTAAGGCCTCTCCGGTTTTCGAAGAGGTTCTTTCGGAAGACCTCTTCCTGTTGCAATACACTTCCGGCACCACCGGTTTTCCCAAGGGGGCCATGCACACCCAGGGGACGGTGGCCTGGAACTCCTTCCACCAGGTGGGCGATTTTGAGGTCACGCCCCGGGAAAATTATCTCTGTGTGCCCGGACTGTGCTGGGTCGCCGGGTTCCATGATTTCACTCTGGCCACCCTTTGGATGGGCGGTACGGTGATCGTCATGCCCAGCGGCGGGCTGGAGATCGGCAGTCTGTTGGACCTGATCGAACGGGAGAGGGTCACCCGGGTGCTTCTCGTCCCCACCATCGTCAAGCAATTGATCGATTACCCCGGACTGTCAAAATATGGTCTGAAAAGTCTGGAGAGCGTCCTGACCGGGGCCGAACCGGTCCCGGTGACGGTGATCGAGGCCTTTCACCGGTTGATTCCCCAAACCGCCCTGCTCCAGGGTTACGGCCTGTCCGAAGGCCCTTCTATCGCCACCTACATGAAAAAGGAGGATGCCGTCCGAAAGATCGGCTCAGCCGGAAAGCCGGTGACCAATTGCGAAGTGCTGATCGTTGATGAAGCTATGAACCGCCTTCCCCCGGGCGAGAAGGGAGAGATCGTCATCCGGAGCCCGGCCACCATGAAAGGCTATTGGAACAAGCCTGAAGCCACCTGCGAGGTCTTTGCCGGAGGCTGGATGCACACCGGGGATCTGGCCGAATATGATGAGGAGGGCTATATCTATATCCGGGGCCGCAAAAAGGACATGTTCATCAGCGGCGGTCTGAACGTCTATCCGGCCGAAATCGAAAACATCATCCTGAAAGATCCGTCTGTGGCCGAGGTGGCCGTCATCGGGGTCTCGGACCAGCGCTGGGGAGAAGTCGGTTGGGCGGTCATTGTCTGCAAGGAGGGGCAGTTCGTGGATACGGGCGATGTCAAGTCCTTGTGCACTGCAGAACTGGCGGCCTACAAAGTGCCCAAGGATTACATTATCCGCTGTGAACCACTCCCCAGGACGGCCTCGGGCAAAGTGAAAAAATTTGCCTTAAAGGAGGAGGTGGAAAAAAAATAACCCCATTCCCTATTAAACCTTCATGCCACCATTAGGGCTTGGCGCCACGAAGCATGAAAATGGTTTGCTCCGAACTCCGAACTCTAAACTCCGAACCCTATTTACCCAATTCCCACTCAGCCATCCAGGCCTTTAGATCGGCCAAGGCCCTTTCGGAATAGGTCTTTCCCCGAAGGCGACGGGGGATCTTTCCTTCCAGGGGAGGAAAGAGTCCGAAATTGACATTCATGGGCTGAAAATCTTTTTTGGGTTTTTGGCTGATGTGGGCTACCAGTGCACCTATGGCTGTGGTCGGTGGCGGGATCACCAACGGTTTATCCTGAAGAAACCGGCAGGCATTGATCCCGGCCAGGATACCCATGGCCGCCGATTCCACATAGCCTTCCACCCCGGTGATCTGACCGGCTAATATAATATGAGGGGCCTTTTTAAGTTGCAGGGTTGGTAACAAAACTTCCGGTCCATTAACAAAGGTATTGCGATGGATACTGCCCAAACGGGCGAATTCCGCCTTTTCCAGTCCGGGGATCAGACGAAAGACGCGCTCCTGTTCCGGCCATTTAAGCTTGGTCTGGAATCCGACCATGTTATATAAAGTCCCTTCCTGGTTATCCTGACGAAGCTGAACCACGGCAAAAGGGATCTCTCCGGTCTTTGGATCAGGCAATCCCACCGGTTTCATGGGGCCGAACCGTAAGGTGTCTCTGCCTCTCTGGGCCATTATTTCAACAGGAAGACAGCCTTCAAAATAACGCACTTCTTCGAAAGAATGAAGAGGCACTTGTTCCGCCTGAAGCATTTGTTCCAGAAAAACCGTGTATTCCCCTTCATCCATAGGGCAATTGATGTAATCCGCTCCCCCATGGCCGTACCGCGAACCGAGGTAAGCCTTGTTGAAATCAATGGAATCCAGATGGATAATAGGGGCAATGGCATCGTAGAAGTGCAGATGATTTGAACCGACCAACCGTCCGAGGTCCCGGGCCAATTCGTCCGTAGTTAAAGGCCCGGTCGCCAGGATCAGCGGACTTTTTTCAGGAAGGGTGAAAACGTCCTGGTGGATAACCTCTATCAAGGGATGGGCGGCAATTCTTGAGGTAATCTCTCTGGCGAACCCCTCCCGGTCCACGGCCAGGGCCTTTCCGGCCGGGACCTGATGTATCCGGGCCGCCTCCATAACGATGGAGCCCAATCGATGCATTTCTTCCTTGAGCAGCCCTACCGCACTATCCAGGTCCTGGGAGCGGAAGGAGTTGCTGCAGACCAACTCGGCCAATAAAGGAGAGCCATGAGCCGGAGAAAACCGCAAGGGCTTCATCTCCAGGAGCCGGATCGGAACCCCCTGTCTCAAGGCCTGCCAGGCGGCCTCGCATCCGGCCAGTCCCCCGCCGATGACGATTATTTTTTTAGAGTTGTTATCGGGCATTTACCTGTGATCCTCTGAAAGTTCAATGATTGAATAATATACCTCATTAAAAAAACAAGCAATCACCAACAGACAATTAAATGAATCTACTTGACTTTTCTTCCTCTAAGCCTAATATATGATTACTATATACGGTGTTTTGGTTCCGATTGTTAAGGAAAATTTATGATAAAAGATGAGGTGGCAAGGGCCATTCAGAATGGATCAATCGAGTGGCAGAAACATGCCCTTGAGAGAATGTTAGAACGAGAGATTTCCAGAGACATGGTCAAACGGGTGTTGCTCTCGGGAGAGATTATTGAAGACTATTCAGAACAAAAGCCTTACCCGGGTGCTCTATTTTTAGGTTGGGTTAATGAGAAGCCCTTGCACGTCGTTATTGCCCTTGATGAATACAATAACATTTGCTTCATCATTACTGCCTATACGCCTGATCTGGAACATTTCGAGACCAATTTTAAAACAAGGAGGAATCGTGGTAATCAATAAAGAACCTTTTCAATGTCCCTTGTGCGGGGGAACCAGGAAAAAAGGAAGGACTATTTTTTCCGTGGAATTGGGGTTTGGAGTTGTTGTGGTAAGGGATGTCCCGGCTGAAGTGTGTTCCCAATGTGGAGCGGATTGGATCGAAGACAAGGTGGCAGAGCAATTGGAAACTATTGTTAATGAAGCGCGTCAAAAACATCATTTAGTGGAAGTAACCACCTTGAGTCCTGAACTTAGTCAGGCGGTTTAGTCAAGACAGAACGGGATTTTATGATGGAAATAAGTAAAGCCTCCGCAAAAAAAATAGATGAGCTTCTTGATTTACTAAAAGACATCCAAGGCCAAAAAGAAATTGTAACCGATCTTTTGATAAAATTCCGGGATCGATATCAGGAAATCCTCCCCGAAGAGCGGCCTTGGTTTTTTGAGGCAGTCATCCGCCAATTTGAAGTCGGCAAGAAAGATATTGAAAGGGAGTTGCGCCTTCTTTTAGCCGATGAAGGGAAAGATCCGGTTCTGTGGGGCCAGAGCCTGAGCACCCTGCGCCGGAAAATCGGTTCTCCCAGAATCCAGATCTTCAGAAACTTCCTGAACATTTCCGGAGGATTGAATTTTCTCCTGGATCTGCGGGCCGATGTCCTTTCCGCCCAGCGTCAAAACTCTTTCAATCTGGAGCCCCTGGATCAGGATATTGCTCAATTGTTCAATCTCTGGTTTCAGGGCGGCTTCCTGTTCTTAAATGAAATCATCCTGGATTCCCCCTATCGCCAAATCCGTTATCTGAAAGAGCATGACCTGGTCCATCCCATGGCCAGTCTGGAGGAAATGGGCAGTCGTCTTGGTAGAGACCGACGCTGCTTCGGACTCTACCATCGCCTGATGCCCGACGAACCCATTACCTTCATCGAGGTGGCCCTGACCCGGGGCATAGCCACCTCCATCCATGAGATCATCGAAAAGCAGGAAGCCCCCGGAATGCGCAAAAAGACCCCGGATACGGCCATATTCTATTCCATCAACAATACCCAAAACGGCCTGGCCGGCTTAGGTTTGGGAAAAGTCCTGATTTTCCAGGTTGTGGAAACCCTGGAGAAAAGCCATCCCGGTATAAAAACCTTTTCCACTCTGAGCCCTATCCCCGGATTCTGGGAAAGGTATTTAAAACCGATTCTTAAGGGGGAAAAAGTTTCCTTCCAGATGAACCAGGATCGTTTAGCGGAATTTTTTCCGGAAAAAATCCGGCAAACCCTCCTGGAAAGCCATCAGGCAAAATCAGGCAAAAAGGCCGATCTATGCCCTGCCCTTTTGGAAATCCTTTCTGATGTCGGGTGGATTGATGATCCGGATTACCTTCAAAACCTAAGAAAACCCTTGACGGAGACAGCCTATTTTTATCTGTCCCAGGAAAAAGACCGGCGCGGAAAGCCCCTTAATCCGGTAGCCAATTTCCATTTGGGAAATGGGGCTACGATTAGCTTAAAAAATGTAAACTTCGCCGCCAATCGTTTTCCCCGGGGACTGACTGAATCCTGCGGTCTCATGGTCAATTATATTTACTCCCAAACCTGGCTGCAGCAGATCGGCCGGACCATGAAGGCCTTTTTGCCCTGGCGAATCTAAAAAAAACTTCTTTCCCCCTTTATTCATCTCCCTTTTTCTGCTGATACCCGCATTCTTTTTTGGCACAAGCCCAGACCGTTCCTTCTTTTTTGGTGGTTTTTTCCACTAAAAAGGGGGCCCCGCACTTCGGGCAGGCTTCTTTGACCGGTTTTCCCCAGATCATGAATTTACATTCCGGAAAGCGGCTGCAGCCAAAAAATTTGAGTCCCTTTTTCCGGGCCACCCGGGAAACCAGCATGCCGGTACAACCCGGATTAGAACAGGGGAACTCGGTAGTCACCGGCAAGGCCCCTTTACATTTCGGATATTTTTCACAGGCCAGAAAGGTCCCTCCGAAGCGGTTATTTTTCACCACCATGGGACCCCCGCACTTGGGACAGGTCTGGTCGCTGGTAACCTTTGGAGAGGAATCAGGGGCCTTTCCTGCGGATGAAAAGGGTTGGGTTTGTTTACACTCCGGATATCCGGAACAGGCCCAAAAGGTCCCAAACCGTCCCTGACGGACGATCATGGGCTTTCCACATTGGGGACATTGTTTTTCCGAATCCGAAACTTGAGGGGCTTCGGCCGCAACAGGCTGAATAGTTCCTTTCTCATCCCGGATAAAATTCTGGGTTTGTTTACACTCCGGATATCCGGAACAGGCCAGAAAAGGCCCGTTTTTCCCGATTCGGATAGTCATGGGTTTGCCGCAGCTCGGGCAGGCGATATCGGTCTTCACTCCCTTTCCCCGCACCTGTTTCATTTCCGTACGGGCCCGGGCCAGGGTCTGGGCAAAGGGCTGATAAAAATCCTGGAGGACCTTAGTCCATTCCATCTTCCCTTCTTCGATCTGATCCAGGTTATTTTCCATCAGGGCCGTAAACTGGACATCGAGGATTTCGGGGAAATTTTTTACCAGGAGATCGTTGACCAAAAAACCCAGTTCCGTGGGATGGAAAAAATATTTTTCCTTCCTGACATATTCCTTGTCCTGGATGGTGGAAATGATAGCGGCGTAGGTGCTGGGGCGACCAATCCCTTTTTCCTCCAATTCTTTGACCAGAGTGGCTTCCGTGTAACGGGGGGGCGGTTGGGTAAAATGCTGCTTGGGGGTAAGCTGAAGCAAGGTCAGAATCTGTTCCAGTTTAAGATCCGGCAGTTGGCCTTTTTTCTCTTCTTCGTCCTCGGTAGCTTCAACATCTTTGCTTACCTCATAAACCGTGGTAAAACCGGGGAACCGCAGGATCGAACCTGTGGCCCGCAGCAAATATTCATCGGCCTGAATATCCACCGAGGTTTGATCGAAAATGGCGGCCTTCATCTGGCTGGCCACGAATCTATTCCAGATCAGGCGATAAAGGCCCAACAAGTCCTTTTCCAGATGAGGGGCCAGGGTGTCCGGCGATAAATTCATAGAAGTGGGACGAATGGCTTCATGAGCATCCTGGGCCGACTTTTTATTGGTATAGAAATGGGGCTTACCGGGTACGAACTCCGGACCGTATTGGCCCTGAATAAAATTCCGGACAGCCGTTAAGGCTTCCTGAGAAACCCGGGTGGAGTCGGTACGCATATAGGTTATCAAACCAACCAGTCCTTCGTCACCGACCTCGACCCCTTCATAGAGTTTCTGGGCCAGAAACATGGTCTTTTTGGCCGGAAAGCGTAATTTTCTAAAGGCCTCCTGCTGCATCTGGCTGGTGGTAAAAGGCGGCAGGGGATTGCGTTTACGCTCCTTCTTGTCGATCTTAACCACCTGAAACTGCTCTTGGGACAGGCGATCAACGATCGTCCGGGCCTGTTCTTCATGGATGATCTTGATGACCTTCCCTTGCCCTTTGATCAGCCGGGCTTCAAAATCCGGAGGGAGGTCGGCCCGGAGTGCGGCGGTGATCGACCAGTATTCTTTGGAAACAAAGGCCTGAATTTCCCGTTCCCGGTCACAGATGACCCGCACGGCCACAGACTGGACCCGTCCGGCGCTTAAACCCCTCTTGACTTTGTCCCAGAGGAGAGGGGAAATCTGGTAGCCCACCAGACGATCCAAAATCCTCCGGGCTAATTGAGATTGGAATCGCTGTTCGTTCAAATGCTCCGGGTGGCTTAAGGCTTCCTGAATCGCCCTGGGAGACAATTCATGGAACAAAACCCGGTGGAACTCCTTGTCCTTACCGGCTAATTCTTCGGCTAGATGCCAGGCTATGGCCTCTCCTTCCCGGTCGGGGTCCGGGGCCAGGTAGATATGGCGTATCTTTTGAGCCGCCTGTTTTAATTCTTTCAGGATCTTGCTTTTTCCGGAAATAACCTGAAACTCCGGTTTGAACTTATTTTCGATATCCACCCCAAGATTATTCTGCGGCAGATCTTTGATGTGGCCGAGAGACGCCTTGACCTCAAATCCTGGGCCAAGATATTTTTTGATGGTTCGAACCTTGGTAGGAGACTCCACAATCAGCAACGCTTTTTCCATAATGCTTATTCCATCTTCCTTAGATTTTAATTCGGACGCAGATTTTCGCCGATACGCGCAGATAACAATTTTTAAAAATTTTCTTTTCAGTTAGTCCTTTATATTTAGAATCTCGGTAATCTGCACGATCGGCCCTCTGCCGATCCGAGTTCATCTGCGTCCAAAACCAATTCACCGCCGCACAAAATATTTCCCTGGTAATTGCCTGATCAGTCCCTTCAGTTCCATCCCCAGCAATAATGATAAGGTCCGTGATATCCCTATCCCAGACTGCCGGGTTATCTGATCCACGTGAAGGGCTTCGCCGGAAAGGATATCCCAGATCGTTTTTTCCTCCGGAGAAAGGGAGGGTGCAACAGCCGGCCCGACGGCCCTCAATTCCTCCCCGACCGGTTCAGACCGGTCCTCCAAACGCAGTTCTTCTAATATATCCTGGGCATTTTCTACCAGCTTGGCCCCTTGTTTGATCAACCGATGGGTCCCGGAACTTTTAAAAGATTCAATGCTTCCGGGAACGGCAAAGACCTCCCGGCCCTGGTCCAGGGATAGCCGGGCCGTAATCAGGGAACCACTCCGCTGGGTGGCCTCGACGATCACCACTCCCAGGGCCATACCACTGATAATCCGGTTGCGAACCGGAAAATTTTGACGCTCCGGAAGTGTCCCCAGGGGATATTCGGAGCAAACCAGACCCTGCTCAGTAATTTGGTGATATATTTTTTCATTTTCCGGTGGATAAATGACATCCAGTCCGGAACCGAGTATAGCCACGGTCCGGCCTCCGGCCATCAAAGTCCCGTGATGGGCCGCAGTATCGATCCCTCGAGCCATACCGCTGACAATAGTCAATCCATTTTTAGCCAGACTCCAGGCCAGCCTTTCGGTCATTCTGACCCCATAATCAGACCCATGCCGGGAACCCACCACACCCAGAGAGCGGCCATCCTGAAGGGAAGGGGTGCCTTTATAATATAAAAAAGGGGGAGGATCATGGATCTTGGCTAATAGAAAGGGATACAAGGGATCATGGATGGTCAGCACCCCCACTCTTTGTTTTTCCAGTTCATCCAGCTCCCGGTCGATCTTTTCCGCCCTTTTAAATTTAACGATGGCCAGGGCGGTATTCTTCCTCATCCCTTCGACGGATTCTAAATCCTCCATCTCGGCCTGAAAAACCTTTTCCGGAGAACCATATCTTTCCAGAAGACGGGCGAAGCTGACCTGTCCTACCCCGCTGATCCGGTTTAAGGCCAGCCAGTAATAGAGAGAGCTGCGATCCATTTTCTCGTCTGTCTAGTTTGTCTGGTCTGTTTCGTCTATTTAGTCTAATAAAACAAAATAACTAAATGACCAAAAAGACCAGAGAGACCAAATGACCAAATAGACCAGATTACGCCGGTTTCGGTGGCTGGGGAGGGGCTTCCTGAGCGGTCCCGGCCAGGCCCGACACAAAACTTCTGGCCACTTTGATGCGCACCTTATCCGCCACCTCCAGAACAATAACGTTATCGTTGATCTCGGCGATACGGCCGTAGATTCCCCCGCTGGTGATCACCGAATCCCCTCGTTTCAGATTGGACAACAAGGCTTTATGTTGTTTGGCCTTTTTCTGCTGAGGTCGGATCAGCAAGAAATAAAAAATCACAAACATCAACACCAGAGGGATCATCCCGGCAAATCCCCCTGCTCCTGAACCACCGGATCCCCCCGTCCCCGGAAGCCCCATGGCTTCGGCAACACCTGTAAACAGATTCATCAATATTACTCCTTTCTTTGGTTATAAAATTCTTTTTTAAATTCCAGGAAACGATCCTGGGCTATGGCTTCCTGAAGGGCCTGCATCAGCTCCATAAAATAATGGATATTATGCAAAGTATTCAGCCGATAAGAAAGCAATTCTTTAGAAACATATAAATGACGCAGATAGGCCCGGGAATAATTCCGGCAGGTATAACAGCTACATTCCGGGTCAATAGGCTGCGGGTCTTCGGCATATTCGGCCTTTTTAATGATAACCGGCCCCTTCCTGGTAAACAGCATCCCGTTTCGGGCGTTACGGGTAGGCAGGACGCAATCAAACATATCGGCCCCCAGCCCTACGCCTTCCACCAGATCTTCCGGCGTACCCAGTCCCATCAGATACCTGGGTTTTACCTCAGGCAACAGGGGCAGGGTATAGGCAATGATTTCCTGCCGCTGCGTCTTTTCCTCCCCCACACTTAAGCCCCCCAGGGCATATCCGTCAAAGCCGATGGTTACGATCGATTCGGTGCTCTCTTTTCTCAGGTCTTTAAAGGTGCTTCCCTGGATGATCCCGAACAGGGCCTGCCCTTCCTTTTTATGGGCCTCTTTACAGCGTAAGGCCCAGTCCCGGGTCAATTCATGGGAATAACGGGCATAGTCATATTGGACCGGATAGGGGGTGCATTCATCCAGACACATGGCAATATCCGATCCCAGGGCCTCCTGAATTTGAACGGCCAATTCGGGGCTCAAAAAATGACTGGAGCCGTCTAAATGAGAACGAAAAGAGACCCCTTCCGGCTTGATCTTTCTTAAGGCCCCCAGGCTGTAAACCTGATAGCCCCCGCTGTCGGTCAGGATCGATCCCGGCCAATGCATAAAATGATGCAGTCCCCCCAAACGGGCAATGCGTTCATGACCAGGTCGTAAGTAAAGATGATAGGTATTGGCCAGGATAATTTCAACCCCCAGGGACCGAAGATCCTCCGGCGTCAAGGCTTTTACCGAACCTTGTGTCCCTACCGGCATGAATACCGGGGTGCGGATTACCCCATGGCCGGTCTCGATCCTTCCGCTCCTGGCACCGCTATGGGCTTCATGATGTGCGACTTGAAAAGAAAACATTAACAGCTTTCAGCGGTCAGGGGTCAGCTTTCAGCTTTCAACCTTTTTCATTGGCTGTCTGCTGATTGCTGACCGCTGTTCGCTTAGATAATCAGCATGGCATCGCCATAGCTGTAAAACCGGTATCCCTGCTCGATGGCCTCTTGATAGGCCCGGAGAATCTTTTCCCGGCCGGCAAAGGCGGAAACGAGTAAAAGCAACGTGGTCCTTGGTAAATGGAAGTTGGTGATCAATCCATCTATCACTTGAAAGTCAAAGCCCGGGGTAATAAAAAGATCGCATTCTCCTTCGCCGGGTTTTATTGTCCCATATTTCATGGCCTGGTATTCCAAAACCCGGACACAGGTGGTTCCCACGGCTATAATCCGCTTCCCGCGGTTTTTTTGTTCCTGAATCCTTTCAGCCGCCTGGGCCGTAACCTGAAAGGTCTCGGAGTGGATCTTATGCTCGGCAATCCTTTCCGTTATTATGGGAGCGAAGGTTCCATAGCCGACATGCAGGGTAATAGGGGCAAAAAAAACCCCTTTTTCCTGAAGGGCCCCCATAAACTCCGGAGAAAAATGAAGCCCGGCGGTCGGTGCGGCTATCGCACCGGGGTGATGGGCATAAACGGTCTGATAGCGTTCCAGATCCCGTTCCGGAAGACCGGTCTCCCGGCCATCTCTTTTTATATAGGGAGGAAGGGGCACCGAGCCGAATTTCTTCAATATCCCATCAAAGGGCCCTTTAAAAATAAAACGGATCAAAGCCGTTCCATTGGGCGCAGGAGGCAGTATTTCCCCTTCCAGGCCGGGACCGAAATCCAGCCGTTCGCCGGGACGAATTTTTCTCCTGGCCTTAATGAGACAGGAGGTCGTATAGGAATCGAAGACCGCACCGGCCGGGTAATTCAGGATCAGGCATTCCACCCGGCCTCCGCTCTTCTTTTTTCCCTCCAACCGTGCCGGGATCACCCGGGTATTATTGATCACCAGCACATCACCGGGATTCAAATAATCAATGATTTGATTAAAAATATGGTGTTCCCGATTGTCCGTCTTCCGATCCAAAACCAAAAGCCGCGAATGGTCCCTCTGTGCACAGGGGTTCTGGGCAATTAATGTTGCGGGCAAAGAAAAATCAAATTGTGATAAGGTCAATTCCATATAAAAATACAGTTTCAAGTTTCAAGATGCACGTTTCATCCCCCACCCTTCGGGCGGTTCCCGGATTGATCAGCCTGTCAGCCATCCGGATCGGCGGGCCAGATAGATTAAAAAAAGGCCGATCACCATGGAAATCAATCCGTATACCCGCAATCGGGATTCCGGTAATTCCAGCATGTGCGCAATCCAGGTTTTAAAGGTCACCGGGAAAGCAAAATAGGGCAACCCTTCCAAAACCAGAATCAGTCCCAGTACGGTTATAAAATCTTCCATGGGTTAGCCTTTAATACACTTCTGGCTTCTTGTCAAGCCAAGCATTTGACCATGACCAGTTAACCCCTCGGAGTCCTTTTACGTTTTTAAGTTAATTAGAGTCTATCCGGAAACTGTAATTTTCCTGATGGAGCAATCAGCCATCAGCTTTAACCTTTCATCAAAATCCTTGCAAAAAAGCTAGTTGGCTGATCGCTGACCGCTAAACGCTGCATCCGGGTGGAGGAGGTCAGGGGTTGGGCTACTTGCTGGGGCCTGGGATATCTATGGTGGTACAACTTCCTGAAGCACAACTGCGCTCACTGACCTGTGGAAATGATTGCCCATCCCTGGAAGAACTCCCAACATTAATTCTTGAAAGGACCCGGCTGATTTCCGGTGACTGGCAGGAAGGACAAACCGGGGCTATGAGGTCATCATTCTGAACGGCCAGCAGTTCGAAAGTTTTATGGCAATGATCACAGCAGAATTCGTAAATAGGCATCTTGCTACCCCAAAACATCTTGGTATTTTTTAAAAAATTTATAGCCTTAGATATCATACTGCAAACAAAATTTCAATTGGATTAAAAAGAAAAATATGGTAGTAGAAGCTGAAAAGGGTTTTTAATTCCTTCCCATCGATAAAACTTATGGAAAATAAAGGGAAAATGCCCCTAAACCCCACAACTGATTATTCAAATATCCTGGATGCTCTCTCCGACCTGGAATCTCCCTTTCTTGAAGGTATCCGGTTTCTTACAGAAGAATCCAACGACATAATCTTCATCCGGGATCGGGAAGGTAATTTCTTATATCTGTCGCCTGGGATCCAAAAAGTAACCGGCTATACCCCGGAGGAATGGAAAACCGTCCATAAATCCATGATCACCGACCACCCCATCAATAAAATGATTCCGAATTATGGTGAGAGCACCCTTCCGCCCGGCCAGAAACTTCCCGCCTATCCCATTGAAATATATCACAAGTCCGGGCATCCGATCCTTTTGGAAATCAATGAGACCCCTTTCCTCCGAAAGGGGCAAGTATCCGGTATGATCGGGATTGCCCGGGACATCTCCGAACGTAAAAAACTTCTAAAATTCGTTGAAGATTTTCGTTCCTTTTTAGAAGCCAATCCCATCCCTTTGGTTATCTATGACCCCCAGGGGGTGGTCCGTTATCTCAACCCGGCCTTTGAAAAAACCTTCGGCTGGTTCCGGAATGAATTGATCGGGCAAAAAATTCCCTTTATTCCGCCAGAAGAAGTTCAACCCACGATAGAAAATATTCAAGAACTCTTGAATGGAAAAGTCCTGCCCAACCTTGAGACCAGGCGGTTAACCAAGACCGGTGATTTTTTGGACATCAATCAGGCTGCCTTCCGCTATAACGATGAGGAGGGAAAACCGGCCGGCATCGTGGTAATGCTTCAGGACGTGACCGAACGAAGGTCCCTGGAACGAGAGATTAAACGCCGATTGTCCTTTGAAGAAAACCTTATCGACAGCACTATGGACGGCATTATTGCCGTTGACCGCCAGGGCCGGATCGTACTCTTTAATCAAGGGGCGGCCCTGATAACCGGTTATTCCAGGGAAGAGGTCGTCAACAAGCTGAATGCCACCCGGCTCTATCCGGAAGAAATCGCCCGTCAGGTCAAGAAAGACTTGTGGAGCCCTCTGTTCGGTGGGAAAGGAAAGCTTATCGGGTATGAAACGACGCTGATCAATAGGAGCGGGGGAAAGGTCCCCATGCGTCTTTCCGGGAGCATTCTATTTGACGGAGACATGGAAATCGGCAGCGTCGGGTTTTTCCATGATTTGACCCCCAGAAAAAAAATTGAGGATGCCTTAAAACGGGAAACGATCGTTAAAGAAGAGATCGTCGAGGCCAATCCTATTCCTACGCTTGTTCTGGATCGGGAACATCGTATCGTTTTTTGGAACCGGGCCTGTGTGGAACTGACCGGTTACCGCCGGGAAAGTATGATAGGCAGCCAAGATGCCTGGAAACCCTTTTATGCGACGTCACAACCCATCCTGGCCGACTTGATCATCAACGGCGACCTGACCCAGTTGAGCCGTTATTACGGTGGGAAAAACCTCAGGCCCTCTCCCATGATGAAGGGGGCCTTTGAAGCCGAAAGTTTTCATGAAAACCTGGGAGGAAAACCCAGGTACCTTTATTTTTTAGCCGCTCCCATCTACGATACTACCGGCGAACTTTGGGGGGCCATCGAATCCATCCAGGACCTGACCGAGCGTAAGGCCTTAGAGGCTAAATTATCGGAACTGGCCACGATCGATGGACTCACCGGGGTTTATAACCGGCGGTTTCTGGAAAAAAGACTAGGGGAAGAAACGGCCAAGGCTAAACGATACCATGATCATCTGGCCCTGATCCTTTTGGATATTGACCGATTTAAGGAAATCAATGACCAATTTGGACATCTGGTCGGGGACCAGGTTTTAAAAAAGACGGCCGAAACCATCAATCATTGCATGCGCATGACGGATATAGTCGCCCGTTACGGTGGGGATGAATTTGTGGTCCTCCTTCCCAGGACTGATCCGGACCAATTGTCTCAGTTCGTGGAACGATTAGATCCGGCTTTACAAAATTTAAGTGTCCAGGATCAGGAAAAAGGGACCATTCAGTTTACTGTGTCCTATGGAGCCTATTCCAATAACAAGGACTACGACCAGATTTTACGCCAGGCCGACCAAAATATGTACAAAAACAAACACGAAGGATAAGGCACAGGGCGCAAGGCATAAGGCCCAAGGTTTAAGAGGGAAGAATTTTTGGTTTTACTTTGAGCTTTCCGCTTTGAGCTTTAAGCTTTCAGTTCTTCCGCCGAACGCCGAACGCTTAACGCCGAACGTTTTTTTAATACCCATGTGGATTGATTCTCACGCTCATCTGGAAATGGAAGCCTTTGACCCGGATCGCCCTCAAGTGATTAAACGGGCCTTCGATCAGGGGATTAAAAGGATCATCACCATTGGAACCGATTTGGACAGCAGCCGCCAGGCCCTGGCCTTGGCCAATGACTATCCCCATATTTGGGCTACGGTTGGTGTTCATCCCCATGAGGCCGCCGCCTTTCACCTCAAGATCCTTCCCCAATTAGCCCAATTAGCTGAAAATCCCAAGGTGATTGCCATAGGGGAAATCGGGCTGGACTTTTATCGCAACCTTTCACCGAAAGAAGCCCAAAAAGAAACTTTCCGGCACCTGATCCATTTGGCCCGGGCGGTCTCCCTGCCCATAATTATTCATGATCGCGATGCCCACCAGGAAGTGCTGACCTTATTAAGAGAAGAAAAGGCCTGGGAAATAGGGGGAATTTTTCACTGCTTTTCCGGGGATTGGGAGATGGCCCGGGAATGTTTGGACCTGAACTTTTTTCTGTCCGTAACCGGAGCCATTACCTATAAGAAGGGCTCGGTATTGGAAGAAGTCGTCCGCCAAGCCCCCATTGAATCTCTGCTGCTGGAAACCGATGCCCCTTACCTGGCCCCCCACCCCTTTCGGGGAAAACGAAACGAGCCGGGCTATCTGATCCATACGGCTGAACACGTCGCCCGGCTTCGAGGCATTTCTTTGGATGCGTTGAGCCAGGCCATCTTAAATAATACCCAAAGGGCCTTTAAACGGATGATGCTGTAAGGACTTTTTTTAATATTTCTATTCCGTCACTCGTCACGCGTCACTTTAACGTCCGTTCCCAATCAGTCCTTACCCATTCCAATAATCTTTTGGCCCGGTCGAAATAGATCTGGATCCCCTCCCAGTTGGGCCGGCCAACGATTTTTTGCATCAACATCCCGTCAGTATCAAACCACCGGGGGAGAAGACCCCCTAAAAAATAGCCCCTGGTTTGAAGATCCAGGACGATGGTATTGATCCAGGGCCAGGAAAGGTTCAACCAAACCTGAATGACCGTCACATTACGGGCTAAAAGCCTTTTTTCTTCCTCTCCCAAGACCTGGTAAAAATCCCTGCCGGCCTGGTTTACCGCTATGCGGGCTACCTGGGCAAAGTCGAAGACTTCTACATTCAGTTCGGTAGGAATCTCCGGAGGCTTTTCGGCAGCCGATACCTGGATCTGCCGTTTATCATCCAAACCGCCGTAAAGGTAATGAAACGATTCTTCGTAAACCCTGGGTAGATATACCTCATGCGGCTTGGGTCGCAGAGTCTTAAAATCCAACAAAGTGGAGACCCGCCCAAAGGCACTTTTTTCTGTATCATAGGCCGAGGCCGGCATGAGATCTACTTCCACGGATTGAGTAACATAACCGACACTAGCGGTCGCCCTTTGGGCAAAGACATGATTGCAGACCGGTTCTCCAAAGATGGCTTCCACCCCGAATTGCGATGCCCCGATTTTTTCTCCATGGACCCCTAATCCGCTAAAGATGCCCGCCCCACCGCGATAGTTGGGATGCACCAGACCGGCCCCGGATTCATAGACCTTTTTATAAGGGGCCGAGCAAAAGATGGCATTATGGCCGACAATATCCCCCTTGGGCGTGCGGGCCACGCTGGAAATGGTCCGGCCGGCCCCATTCTCTTCGATCAAAATCTTCGGATCGATAAACGTTTTTATGGGGTACCCCTCTCCATAGACCGTCTTGAAAAGACGGACTACTCCCTCGGCGTCTTCGGGACGGAAAAGGTCAAAGACATAACTCTGCCCGGCTTCGATATCATAAGGCATTGGTTTTGAATGCATCATTTCTCCTTTTGGCCTATTGAACCGGGGGTGGGGCCAACAACCGGGTTGGCCAACAGACCGATGCCTTCGATGCGGCATTCCACGGTCTGCCCGGCCTTGAGGAATACCGGAGGCTTTCGGGTATAGCCGACACCCGAGGGTGTGCCGGTCATGATGATCGTACCGGGGAGCAGGGTCATAGACCGCGACAGATAGGAGATAATCCGGCGGCAAGGGAAAATCATATCCGATGTATTGGAGTCCTGCATGATCTTTCCGTCAAGACGTAAGGAGAGATCCAGGTTGTCGCCGTCCAGGTCCGTCTCAATGGCCGGGCCGATGGGACAGAAGGTGTCATGGCTCTTGCCCCGGGCCCATTGACCGTCATTGAACTGGGCCGTCCGGTTGGAGACATCGTTTCCAATGGTATAACCCATGACGGCCTGGAGAGCTTCCTCTTCCGTCAGGTTCTTGGCCTTCTTCCCTATGACGACCACCATCTCCACTTCATAATCGATGCTTTCCTGGTAACCTTCAGGAAGAATGATCGGATCTCCCGGTCCGCAGAGGGCCGTATTCGCCTTTAAGAACACCAGGGGTGCGGCAGGATAAGACATGCCGGTTTCGTCGGCATGTTTCCGGTAATTAAGGCCCAGACAAATGATATTGGGAGGACAGACGGGGGCCAGTAACTTTATGGACCCCAGGTCGAGGGTTTTCGTCCCTCGGGAGAGCCCGACAAAGGGATCTCCCACGCAGGGATGGACACGCTCTCCTTCTATTATCCCGTATTGGGTTTGTCCGTTATATAGAAATCGTACGATCTTCATGGTTGATGCCTCCTTTTAATTCAGTGCCCTTACTAATCGGGTGGGCAGGAGTTTTTTCGCCCTGGGTTCCTTCAGCCGGGGGAAAAACAAAATATCCGTTTTATCTGTGAAATCCGTGCCAAAAGTTTTTAAATAAAGCTGAATTGATACGGATTCGGTTTATGCGTAACGGTTGTGCTTTATCTTTTCATACTGGAGTTTTTCCGCCGGAACCGGCGTCCTGGTCTCGCCGGGGAAGCCGACACTGATGATCGACTCCACCCTCAGGTTCGCAGGGATGCCGAGAAGTTCCCGGACATAATTCTCGGCGGTCTTCCCCGCGGTATGTGCCCTGTTCCTGATCTGGATCCAGCAGCTTCCGAGCCCCAGGGAGTGGGCCGTAAGATGGGCCACGATGGCGGCGATGGAGCAATCTTCCACCCAGACATCGGAATCGGACTCGTCACCGCAGACCACAATGGCCAGGGCGGCATTTTCAAGAAAACCCGAACCGTGCTCTTTGGCCTTGGAAAGCCCTGCGAGCAGGTCGGCCTCATCGACTAACAGGAATGTCCAGGGGTTGATCCCCCGTGAAGAAGGACAGCGCAGCAGGGCTTCTTTTAACGTCTTCAAAGACTTTTCGTCGATTGGTCTCTTCTCGTATTTCCTGATACTCCGTCTGGTCCGTAATATTTCGATCATTGTTCCCCTCCGGGCGTCTGGCCTGGTTTTTTTTAGATGATGCGCCTTGCCAACAGATAACCCATGATTTCGGCGACCTCTTCGTCAATCGTCATTCTATCCGATTCAAGAATGATTTCAGGCTGGAGAGGCTCTTCGTAGGGGGCAGACACCCCGGTAAAATCCTTAATCTCCCCGGCCTTGGCTTTTTTGTAAAAGCCCTTGGGGTCTCTGCCTTCGCAGGTCTCAACCGAAGCCTTCATGTAAACTTCTACGAATCGGTTTTCTCTGAAAAGGGCTCTCGCGTCATCCCTATCTTTCCGATAAGGAGATATAAACGCGGTAAAAGTGATTATACCCGCATCGACAAAGAGTTTTCCTACTTCGGAAACCCGGCGGATGTTCTCTTCACGATCCGCCGGTGAAAACCCGAGATTTTTGTTCAGACCGTGTCGCACGTTATCACCGTCCAATAAGTAAGTCAATTTTCCTCTTCGATGAAGTTGAAAAGCAACCTCATTGGCTATCGTCGACTTTCCACTGGCGGACAGACCGGTGAACCATAGTAGTACACCTTGCTGCCCGAGAAGGGTTTCGCGATCTTCCCTCTTGACCAGATGTTCATGCCAGATAACGTTGGTTGCCTTTTGCTCAGTCACAATCATTCTCCTTCCAAAGAGTTGGCTTATCCGCTCAGCATCGAGATGGGGGACCATGGTTTTCCCCATTTATTTTATTTTTGAATAAAAAACTATAAAATGATAAGAAGATGTGGTCAAGGAGAAAGATAGGGGGCTCAAAGCTGAAAGTTCAAAGGGAAGGCCAAGTTCTCTATCATCGACTATACGGCAAAACGCCTACCCAACATTTTTTTAAAGATTGCCATCGCAAATAAAGAAAGGGATCCTTTATGGGAGAATTGGTTTTGCGCAATGACGATAATGGGCTTTGTACCTTGAGGCTCAACCGGCCGGAGAAGCTCAACGCCTTGAATCTGGAAGTTTTCAAGGACCTTCGGTCCCATGTAGATGATCTGGCCAAACAGTTCGACACCATTGGTTGTGTCGTCCTGAGAGGCAACGGGCGTTGCTTTTCCGCCGGTCATGACCTGGCGGCCATCGGCGCCGGCGAGGAATCGGAAAGCCGGCGGTTTCAACCGGAAACAGTCACCCTTCTGGCCAATCTTCCTCAGCCGGTCATCGCCGCCGTTCACGGCCATTGCTATACCGGCGCCCTGGAACTGGCCCTGGCCGGCGATATCATCCTTGCCGCCCAATCGGCCCGGTTCGCTGATACCCATGGCAAGTGGGCCTTGACGCCGATTTGGGGGATGAGTCAACGACTGCCGCGCCGGGTGGGAATAGCCAAGGCCAAAGAGATGATGTTTACGACTAAAACAGTTACGGGAGAAGAGGCCGTCGCCATGGGTCTGGCCAACCTATGCGTACCGGATGAAAATTTCGATGCCGAGATCGGGTCTTTGGCCAGATCAATCCTGGCCACCTCCTGGTTCAGCAACCGAGCTAACAAAAGGCTGCTTGAATTTACCGATGGAATGTCCCTGCATGACGGACTGCGCCATGAATTCGACCTCAACGAAGGGGTTGGCCCGGACGTGGTGGAACGAATCCTTTCCTTCGGGAAGAAGGGGTAGCTTTAGGGGCACGGTCCTTTCCCCTATATTCCTTTTTCCCCAAGCCATTCGATTATTCGATCGGCTACGGCCGGCCATTTATTTTCCAACATCATATCATGGGCCATTCCTTTGAAGATTTCAGGCCTTTTCTTATAGGCCTTGGCCGTAGCTTCAATTTCATCAGGGAGAAATATGCTGTCGTCCTCCGCCCCGAGTATCAGCAAATCCGTTGAGACTTTTTCAGGATTGGGCAGGTTGAAAAGCATCATGTCCAGGAAGGCCAGATAAGACTCATCCTGCAGAAGATTGAAATATTTATTGAGCCTATCAGGAGGGATGTCCGCAGAGAAGAAGGCTTCCCGCGCGAGTTCGGCCGTGCCGACAATCGGATAAAGGCTCCAGAACAGATTGGCTTTTAAAAAAGCCAACGGGTGGCGACGGGCGATCCGCAGGGTCGTTTGGAGCACCCCTTTGACCGGGACCGAAGCCAGCAGCACCGCCGCCGGAACGGTTTGCTCCTCCAAATATTTCTGGACCACCAGACCGCCCATGGAATGTCCGATCAGGACCGGCTTTTCCAGTAATTGGCCCACCACCTGGGCCACGTCCGCCACATAATCCGCGATGCGCATCAGACTGTAATGGGCCGGTCCCTCACTCTTCCCATGCCCCCGTAGACTCAAGGCGTGAGCGCTATATCCCTTCTCGGCGAAATAAGACAAAAAGTTTTCCTTCCAGCACCAGGCCCCGTGCCAGGCCCCGTGGACAAAAAGAATCGGTGTTGGTCGAGAAACTTCTTTCGGTTCATGGGAAATAATTTCCAATTTCATAATGCCTCCTCTCTTCCCCGTTAAGGTTTAGCCCTGGCCAGTGGTCCAGGATGGGATGCGGTGAGATGGGCTTTTTTAAAGCCTTCAGTTCTTTAACCTCAAAAATATAGGCCCAGCCTGCCTTACAGGCGGATAAACGCCCCGATTTTACCCAACGTCTGATGGTTACCGTAGAAATTCCCAGATACTCAGCCGCTTGTTTAAGATTGAATGGCTTTCTGGAAAGTTCTTCTTGCCACAATTGGAGGTTTAGAATTTCAGGCCATTTCCTGTCTTTCCAATACTCAAATAGCTTCATAAGGGATAAATCCTTTAGGCCTTCCCCCTCGCAAGACGCTGGCAGGCTTGTTGAAAACATTGCTCTCAAAAATATGTCTGAGCAGTTTTTCTCTATGCTCCGGAGCGGCCAGGTAGGCTATTCCGACGGCGTGTTCGGTGATGCTGAGCCCTCTCGGATCAAAGGCGCCGTATTCGGTAACGATGACCACCGGATCAGCCGGAATGGCCGTGGTTGTGATTCCTTCGGGAGATTTGTCGACTATTTTTGAAAGACCATGGGTGGTGGATTTCATGGCGATGATGGGAACGCCTCCTTCGGACAGATAGGCGCCCCTTAGAAAATCGGCCTGGCCTCCGACACCGCTGTAAATGTTTCGGGCTTGCAAAGAGTCGGCCCAGATATTGCCGTGAAGATCGACCCCTATGGCGCTGTTGATGGCTACCATCTTATGTTCCGAGGCAATATGAAGAATGCCGTTGGTCCGGTCCGCAGGCCTGCTTTGCAGGGAACTGTTGTTGTCGTACCAATGGTACCCTTCCCGGCTGCCGGAAAGAAAAATGGTGGCTATCGAAAAACGGTTGGTCAGATAACGGTTAGTCACCAGGTCGTTTTCCACCAGCTTTCGCATGGCGTCGGAGAATAGCTCGGTTCGTATGCCGAGATCTTTGGTCCCTTTTCGGATGATCGCTTCGGTAACCGCTTCCGGTACTTCTCCGATTCCATACTGCAAGGTACAACCATCGGTGATAAAAAGCGCCGAGATGATGTCGGCAATTTTTCTGGCCCGTTCGTCCGGTTCCTTAACCGGGCTGAGCGGCAGATCATAGTCGCTGTCGACAATAAAATCGATATCGGTTTCATGAATCGTTGTGCCCAGCACGAAGGGCATCCGATGGTTTCTTTCGGCAATGACGATCCCGTTATTTTCTTTGGCCGTATAAACCGCGGCCAGAACGGCTTCCACGGTCGTGCCCAGGCTGTAGTTCCCTCCGTTGTCAGGGCCGGCGACCGTCAGGAGAACCACGTCCGGTTTCAGGTGTTTTTTTAATTGTCTGGGGATATCCGAGAGATGAAGGATCTGGTAACGGGCCTTGCCTTCGTTGACCGCTTTTCGAGAATGGTCCCCGTTAAAAATAATCCGATGCGTAATCCGCTCACAGGCCTCTTCTTCGAACAAGGGTCCGATATCGCCGAGCAGCAGGACACTCAACATTTCCACATCCCTGATGCCGGTATCCTCCCACAGTTGTTTAAGTAAAACCTGGGGTGTAGCGGCGTTTCCAGAGCAATAGATACGATCCCCCGGCCGAATGTTTTTCGAATTCACGGCCTCCTCAACTTTTACTTTTTTCATGGTTATATCTTTCTCTCTTGGACTAAGTATCTATGATGTTCCTTTTACCAGGTTCAAGACAAAGTCGAGGTACCTCCCGCCTCGCTTCCCGATCGTCCGTCGAGCGTTTCTTCCAGTCGCCTGGCATCCGCAACTCCTAAGCTAACTAGCGCCGCGAGCAATCGATCCACATCGAAACGTACAGGATTGCCTGGATTAAGCAGAGCCGGCTGCTGACGCCGAATTTCTTCGATTAACACGCACACACGGCGCCCGATATTGTGATCCACCCAGAAGTCGCTATCATCGGGGAAGCTTTCTATCCAAGTCTTAGCCGATAGTACGATAAATGGCAGATGCACCGACCTTGGAGACACTTCTAATAGATTGAGTGTCACGATTGCGACAAAAAGCGAAGGACAGCTGTCGACCAGTCTTTCCAGCACGGGCAAGAAGGAGTGGAGCCGATCAATGCCCTTTGGCAGCAAGTAACATTTGGCAGGCTGGACAAAGCTGTAATCGTTGAAAAAGAGAACGGCGATCGCTGGTCCGATATGCATCTCGATAGATCCGGATCGGTTGCCCCCTAACCTCCGCCAGCCGTTGCTTGCCATCAACCGGTTGGCGATCGTGGACCGAATGCTAATCGCGATTGACTCCTGTAGGTCAAAGTCATTGAAATAGACGACATCAACGCTCTTTAGGAATGGCGTTACTACGTCGAAGAAGGGCTCGTCGGGTAGCGAACCGATCGGCGCCAATGCGAGTTGCTCAATCTCCGGCAACTCAAGTCCGGGTAGGCAGTGGGCCAGTAAGTCGAAGTAGGCATCGTTCCATTCTCTCGGCGAATGGTCGACTTGCTCGTACGAGTTCAGCCCAACGCCGTTCGCCGCATAAGTCCAAGGGGAATAGCTCCGAACGATTTCTCTTACCCAAGGCCTCTGGCCTACATCGACGAGCCCCATAAAGTTTCTAAGCCAGAGTGCTGCGGCTTGGTGGTCTACATATTTGTCTGGTCGAGAGTGCTGAGGTGCGGACGTATTCTGCTGCTCTCGTTTACTCGGTAGACGAATACCCCTTCGCGGTCGGACCGTTTCCGACGGGAAGCTCGGCCAATCGGGTTCAGGACCTTCATCAGCAAGCCATGTCAGTTCAGCATTGACGGTCGATTGGATCCATACCCTGTGGCGCTCTGTATTCGCAGCAATCTCTTCTTCAGGGAGATCCCACTCGCGCTTCCCTCTGATACAGGCCGCAAAGGCGCAACGCAGCACCGCCAGAGTCAAGCGTTCGTCAATGGAGGATAGCGTGGTGGATGCCACGCCAAATCCATGAGCTGCGGCAGGGTCGTCACGGGCAGCTACTTCGAGGAGGGCGCGTATGTCGCCAGGAGTGGCACGATCCTTTAGTAAGTAGATCATTCCAACGAAGGCAATCGCGATGGGATTGTAACGGAGTCCGGATCGAAATCGGTGGACTGAGTCTTTTCCAGTCAGGAGAGCTTGGGCGAAGATGCTGCGCGCCCACTCAGCATGCTTGGCGCGTCGCTCGGTTTCGCCATCGCGCATTGTAATCATCGCCGCAGTGATGACAGCCTGTTCCCGCATCCGGTCCTCGTCGTGGTTTTCATTCTTCCGCGTGGCCGCCGCGCTTTTCGTCCATTCAACCGCCGCCGCAACAAATTCGGGTGACGAGCGGGACGGGTCTTCCAGTGCCAAGCTGAGGGCGACCTGCATGTTACTGTCCGTGAATTTGTCCCGCGAGGCTTCTTGCAGAGATGCGAAGTATTGATTTTCGATCTCGGGCGGGACGTACTGGTAGGCCGTTTCCTGTGTACCATCAGTCTGCGCGATAGACACCTCAATCCAATTATTAGGATCGACAAGGTTGAGTGCGTGAATAGCTATGAAGGCGGGATCCCTCAAGTCCGATTGCTCGTCGGGCGGTCCGAGGCTTGCGGCTGCGCCGCTCAATAGTGCAGTCAGCGTATCCCGCAGTTCGACAGGCCCGAATACTGCGTATTTACCGAGAAGCTGATCGAGCATGAACCGTCGAGAAGCGCGCATCTTCAGGCTTTCGAGGCTAACTGCGCCGACTGGCTCCTTCTCGAGAGCTTTGAGGCCGAAGATATCCGGGTACTCGAAGTTGTCGTGCACATATCGCTCACGGTCTATACAAAGGAGCTCTGGGCAAGCCAGAAAAGGAATCACCGCCTCACGTGATTTCGGCCAATGGGAAAGCAGGAGATCGACTGCAACCAAAAGGTAAGCCGCTGGAGAGCCGGGCGGGCCGAGCACGTCGGCGAGCACCTTGACGAAGACCTCTCCTGACTCAATCCGGTGGTGAGCCCAGGCCTCAAGAGCCATGAGGGCAGATGTTACACAGAAGGGGCCCCCTGCGCCATCCCGTGACCATGCATATGATCTTATCCACGGAAAAACCCGACCGCCACTAGAAAACGAGATCGTGATCGCATCGCCGCCGTATTCCCGGCCACGGTTGTAGGATGAAATCGCGTGGTCGACGAGCCGATGGATCAGCGATAAACCGTGTTGTGGGGCATGGCTAAGGAGTTCAAAAAACGGTCCTTGCGCCGGGGACGCCGGGTAAAACTGGTGGTCGAGAAAATCGAACGGCTCCCCGAACTCGAGGCGGTGGTGCCGCTCGTCAAGCCGACGATTCGGAATCAAAGCCGTCGCGGTTAGCTCCGCAAGCTCTGCGGGGGCAGCCTGGGCGATCGACCCGCGAAACTCCAGGATACTACGTATGGCATTTTTACTACGCCGGCGCTGACCCAACGATCGCAAGTACTCAACAGCGAGCGCGGGCCTCCGATTACAAAATAAGAGAAAGCCGGTGCGGAGGTCGGACTCCAGTGATCCGATTTGGTCGTATTCAAGTTCGCCACCAAACGGCTCATGTCGAACAGGGAAGGTTTCCGCTTCTCGGGCCGTCTCAATCTCAGTCAACCAGCTATATAGCCACTGGATCAGCAATGGAGTCAGAGGATCGTGACCGAGCATTCCGATAGACCACGCGGTGTAAAGGTTGACCACGTCAGGAATTGCCGCGACCGGCAAGGTCCGCCCGAGGCTGAGCAGCCAGCTGATCAGCCGGGACCATGACGGTCCGCTCGGAACATTGAGACTCGCCGGGATCATCGCCGGGTCAGCCCCGATGCCAACGAACAACTTTGAGGCTGGCTCTACGTCGACTGCCCTCACGATTCGGATGAGCTCTCGGAGCATGCTTGCGCGGTTGGCGAGCAGAAGGCCAGACGTCCGTGTCAACAGTTCGGGGCCGATCTCGGAGCGAACGAGAGCCAGCAACACCGCCCGGCGCCATGAACCATGTGTACCCTCGCGGCTTAGACGAACCAAGAACAACCACCAAGGCGTGCTATCGACAGCACGTTCGAGGCCCATACGCGCGGCGAGTTCCACACCCCTCGCCAAAGACGCTGAGGCAGGGCGCGCGAGCGGCAAGCGCTCGATGGTCGTCGGCTCGGAATGAAGAAGGTTGGCAATCGCCCATTCGCGAAGGACATCATGGCGGAACGCGACGCAATCGTTCCCCAGGTCGCGCAACGTGTCGCTGGCGATTAGAGCATCGACCACCCTCGCCGGGCGATCAGCTATGTCCAGTGGTTCAGCCGACGAGAGCGTCTGTTCCGCCAAAGTCTTAAGCAGCCTGGCACGATCCCGGTGGTCGCTATCGCGCCTGCCATCGGCTGTCTGCCACCACTGCTCGGCCATGTCGACTTCGGTGCGCGGGATAGGTTCATCCCCTGGCCGACTTGCAAGGCGGGAGAGGCGGAAGAGGTTTCGGGTGACGTCCCGTGCCGGGTGAGTATCGGCCAGCAGCGGTGCGAGCCTTGGAGCGGCGTGCCGCATCTCGTCAACTTCGGTTTCGTTCAGTTCGCCAATCACGATAGGTTCAGCGCGGCCCAAACGGTTGAGTGCGTCGGGCGGTAACCAATCCGGCTCCTCTACTCCGAAGTTGCTCCTTGCCGTAGCGATCACGAAGAAACCCGGGACGCTCGCAGCTTCGCGGACAAGGTCAACAACGGTTCTACGCTCTTGGTCGTCGAAAAAGTCTAGATTGTCGACAAAGAGAACTGCTCCACCGTCGCCCGCGAGATCAGTCAGTAGATCGCGAGCTGTGCCATCGAACCCGAGGACCGCCCGCATTGCAATCCACCCCTTTGGTGTCGTTCGGCCAGGGCTGAGCACGACAACGCGCGCCTCTATAGCGCCCTGCACGGCGAAATGCTTTAACACCCCCGACTTGCCAACGCCCGCGTCGCCGCGTATCTCGACGTAACGGCCATTGTCAAGGGCAGCGCGAACGGCGGTGATACGCTCGTGCCGAGTCAACATCACGTCGCCGACCCGATTGCCGATGTCGGCAAGCGCGTTGCGGGAAGCCTCTTCGAGAATCGCACGTGCGGATGTATAGCGCCGGTCTCCTGCAAGGCGAAACGACTGACGCCTAAGGTCCTCGATCAGTCCATCGCGATTGCGGTCACCGCCGCTCACCGCGATCTGCAGCGCGAGCTCGACCAGCGCCGTCCATAGGTTTCCAGCCCGCAACGTATCGTTCGGGTGAAGGGCGTGGACGGCTCGTTCTTTCGCGAGTTCCTCGGACGCTGAGCCTTGGGTGGTGAAGTCGAAGACGAGGATCTGAAGCTTACGCAGTAACCGCCAGACTGTCTCGATATCGTCAGGCGAACCGATGTCGTGCAGATTTGATTTGAAGGTGCACACGAAGTTGCGCATGTCCGCGTTGGCGGAGCCCGGCCGATCAATCCGGGCCATGAAATTCGTTGCGTCACTTAACTGTCGTGCCCAGGTCAGAACGTCCTGATAGGCGCCCTCGATCTTGCGAGACGTTCGAGCGATCGCGATCGCAAGTTCATAGCGGATGGTCCAGAAGTCCCGCCTGTGCGAGGTCTTGACAATCTGGCCCACGACTGAACGGAAAACCGAATCGCCGGGTGAAAAAGTGATGCTTCTCTTTACCTGGATCTCAAGAACGGCGGGATTTCCGCGTGTATCGTGGGCATGTACGATGACATCGTCCAGCGGCCGGTCTTCGGCCGCCCGTTGGAACTCAATGCGATCTATCGCCGTGCCGGGCAGGCCACGTGGATCCGAGCCCGCCAACATGGAGAGCAGGTAGTAAGCACCCACCTGCCCCTCGAAGTGGCTACCGGCCGGTCCACTCGACGCTGGACTTGTTGCTTTAGCCGTCACCGGTTTTCACCTCCGTGAACACTAGTCTCCCCTGAAAGTTTTTATTTCAATGGGCTCTCCCGAAACCAAATTAAGGTTTAGGTGATTGGATGGATCTGTTGAGATACGAATCCGGGCCATAAATCTCCTCAAGACCTTAAAGAAGGGAGTTTATAAGATTGGAGCTTTAAAAGACTGTATTGAATAACCAGCTAATTTGTCAAGGAGAAAAAGAATAAATAGCTCAAAGCTGAAAGCTCAAAGGGTGAGGGATGAGGCGCGAGGCGGGAGGAAAAGGCTCAAGCAAAAAGGAAAGGCCAAGGCGTCTCTCGCCCACTTCCTTCGGTCGTTCGAGCTCTCAGAGTGCTCCCCAGTTAAACGGAAAAAAGCATTTAACGGGGCAAGCAAAGAAGATATTTCCTTTGGCTGTCCTTGAGAGGAAGGGCAGCCAAAACCAGTTCAGCCTCCGGCTAAAGTGCGCGGGGCATTCCTCTCAAGCGGCTTCTAAGGCGTTGACTCAACCGGGATCATTTCGGCAAGCAGAGTTTCAGGGGCAAGGTCTTGGTCATGCGGCCATGTGACAGCGCCGAATAATATACCGACCTGATTAAAGTAATTGATGTTCCGGAGCTCACGAAAAACTCCATGGTCAAGATAGGGCTTCAGATCAAAAATGCCCTTCCGTCCATCCTCGGTCTCAACATAAATCCGGTAATCTGATAACGGCTTGATTGTTGTGACATCCCAATACATAGACACCTCATAGTGGAGCAATTTTGTAGGGGGGCTCCCCGCTAACGGCCAACTCCCAATCTGCCATCAACTCATCCCGGTGAAGCTCAATCCACGCTTGTACCAAGCGCAATTGCTTGCGCGGCAACTCGCCCGAGAGTATCTCTCCGTCTCCTATATCGATAGATAGCTTCAAATTCACCATATTTAGCAGGAATGTGCGGCAGTTGATGTTGCCGGTTATCGAGGAGATACAGACGGATAATGATTCCATAAAATATACTGATTATATCGGAATTTGGGGAGGGGTTCTATACCCTCCTAAAGATGCTGAAATCAAAAGATTTTGCAACCAGTTATCATGATATCGAAATTGATTTAATCGTTCAGCCGGGCATTGAAACCCATTATGTTTTTTA
>JACRBX010000216.1 GCA_016219225.1 Deltaproteobacteria bacterium | reverse complement strand
GCTCGATGTAGGAGCCTATATTTCCAACCCCGTGTTCGAAAAGCCGGGTGTTAAAGGGGGCGGTCCACTTGGTCTTCCATAAGTTGTTCCAGGTTTTATAATATTTGATTTGCTCCGGTGTTTTGAAAAAGGGATTTTCTGCGCCATACTGGCTGAGTTGGATTAACCCTTTGGTACCGTCCACCCCGACCTCGTGAAGGAAATTAGGCTCATCGAGAAAGATGTGGGCAAAGGGCAGCTTGACCCCCATCTGCCGGGCTTGTTTGAGGAGGTTGGCGGCATCGGGAATCCAATCCCCGGTATAAACCACCTCGGCTCCGGCGGCCTTGATCTTGGTCAGGTAAGGGGCAAAGTCCGTCAGGAACAATTTATGGTAATCCTCGCCGACGATCTGGGCCTCCGGATAATATTCCTTCAAACCGTGTTTAAACCCCTCGGCCATGGCATGGCCGAACATGTAATCCTGGCAAAGGATATAAAACTTCTTTTCTTTTTTCCGTACTTTTCCATAATAATAGGCCAGTCCCCGGCCGATCTGCTCAGTTGAAAAGGAGGACATGAAGGCATAGCGGGAGAAATTGGTGGCATCCTGAAGTTCATCGGAAATGGAAGCGGTGTTGTGGGCAATGACCTTATACTTGTTGGCCACTTCATTGATGATCTTCATCAGGTTGCTGCCGTCCGTGCCCCAGAGGACATGGACCTTTTCCTGCAGGACCATCCTCTCGCAAACCTTCTTGGTCTGATCGGGCTTGGACATGTGATCGGCCTTGATGATCTGGACCAGCTTCTTTTTACCGTCAACCATAAGACCGCCCCGTTTGTTGATGTCATGGGCCGCCCAGAGGACGGAGATGTAATAGATCTGGCCCACTAATGCCGCCGGCCCGGAAAAAGAAGCCACAATGGCGATCTTGATGGTGTCCCCGGTCGGGATCACCGGGTTGTTCGGATCAAAGTCGGACATATCACCCATTTTTTTAAAATCAAAGGCGGCATTAACCGCCATGGCCTGGGATGGACTCAAGGCCGTATAAGATAACAATGAAAAAACACATAAAGAAACCAAAATCCCCTTAACGAACCACTTCATAATAAAACCTCCTATTAGTTTTGAATCTTTATTTTGACCTACAGCTACATATCATGACGTCTTGTAAAAAACAATACTTCAATTTATTAACCCAATTTTTTTTGTTTATCATTCAATGTTGGTATCGGTTAATGTCCAAAAAATAAGAGGTAAACTCGGTCTTATGGCTATTAACCAGAGATAAAATTGATAAATTGCGTTTGTCCTGGGACATCAAAACTTTTCAAATCATTCTGCAACCTGCAACTTGCCACTTGAGACTTGAGACTTGAGACTTTTTCTCTAACTGATCCCCGATCCCCGACCCCTATTTTCGGAATAAGGACATCTGTTTCTTCCTGGGCCGCACCGGTTTTTTGGTCCCTTCAGGACAATGGGAATGATTCAAAAAGGTCCCCATATCCTCGAGAAATGGGGATGACCTTTGGACCAATCTCTGACCGAACAGGGTTCTTTTTTTGGCCCAGGTCAGGAAGAGCTTTTCCTTGGCCCGGGTCAGGCCGACATAAAAAAGTCGTCGCTCTTCTTCCGGGTCCGATTCCTTAAGTACTGATAAGGGCAGGAGGTTTTCTTCACAACCGCTGATAATGACCACCGGAAACTCAAGTCCTTTGGCGGCATGGAGGGTCAGGAGTTTAACGGTTTCCTGATCCGGTTCATAGCTATCCAAGCCGGTTTGCAGGGAAAGGATTTCTATAAATTCATCCAAGGGGCCTTTGAAGGCGGCCGCCTGGAGACGAAGTTTTTTCAAGGCCTCAATCCCTTCACCCGCTAAAGGCTGGGGGATAAAGGTTTCTTCTGAAAGGATCTTTTCTACAGCGGCAACAGGGGAAATATTCGAGGGGAGAAAAAACCTGAGCATTTTCAGGCAGGTCCGGATTTCCGGTCTTTCAGCCCAGTGGACCTCCTGAATCTTTTTAAAGGGAATCCCTTTTTTGAGTAAAGCCTTGGCCAATAGATCCCCCTGGGCATGGAGCCGGTATAAGACCAGAAAATCTGCAAAGCTTCTGGACTGGCCTTGACTTGCCCTGGGGGAAAAACCCTGGTCCCCAACCGACAAGTTTAGACCTCCCATTTCTTCTTCAATGACCTGGGCGATATATTCCCCTTCTTCTTCGGCACTTGGCAGGGCAGATACCGGCACACGGGGCTCGCCCTTCCGGCAGGAAATTAAAGGGATGGATCGGTTTTGAGGAGAGCCCTCCAGGACCTGAGAAGAAGCGGCCAATAGGGTCTGGTTCAATCGAAAGGTTTCCGTTAGGACGATTTCAGTCAACGAGGGACATTCCCGATAGAGGCGGGCAAAGAAATCGGCGCTGGCCCCGCGAAAACCGTATATGGCCTGATTGGGGTCTCCAATGACCATCCATTCCCCATCCTTTCGGGTTAATAGTTGAAAAAGCCGGTATTGGACCGGATTGATGTCTTGAAATTCATCTATAAACAGATAGGGAAACCGGCCTTGAAGGCTGGCCCGGAGGTCTGGACTTTTTTCCAAAAAAATTACGGCTTGCAGGAGAAGTTCATCAAAATCCCAATATTTTCCGATGGCCAGCTTTTGCTGAAAAGCCTGATATAACAAAGGCCATTGCGGATAGGTGTCCCAAAGAGGAAGGGATTCCGGGGCTTCAGGCTCGACCAGGGCATTTTTGGCCAGGGAGATGCGTCTGGCCAGTTCTTTAAAAGACTGGGCCGGGAAATCCCGAACCTTTTCTCGGACCGTTTCCTTTAGTAAAATCAAAGCCTCGTTTTCGGACAGGAGTTGAGAAGGAGAGGGGCTTTGGTCCAGAAGGAAACGATAACAAAAGCCGTGAAAGGTAGAAATCCAGGGAGGGGAAAGGGTTGGGATCTCCCGACAAAGCAGATCAACCCGGGAACGCATCTCTTCGGCGGCTTTATTGGTGAAGGTGATGGCCAATATTTGTTCCGCTTCAGCGATTCGTTCGGCCATCAAATGGGCCAGCCGGTAGGTTAAGGTCCGGGTCTTCCCGGTCCCAGGTCCGGCCAAAACCATTAGAGGACCGCCCCGATGTCGGACTGCTTGACCTTGGGAGGGCGTCAGGGAAGAAAGATCCATAAAAAAAACAGGCCGGGAATTACCCGGCCTGTTCCATAACTAAGCGTAACGGTTAAACTTCTTTAACTGTAATCGCACCGGTTTCACAGACCTCAACACAACTTTCGCACCCCAGACATTCGTCCATATTGACGGGTACGGCCTTGTTGTCCTGAAGTTCAAAAACACTTACCGGACAGGTATCCACGCAATTGGAATCCCCCGTGCATTTGTCGGCATCCACCGTAACTTGAAACATTGATTTTTTCCTCCTTGTGATTTAGATAAATTTTATCCAAAAACAACCATTTAGGTATCTTTGGGCTTTTCCCTTGTTAGATCAAAACCTATTGGGCTTCAAATAACCGGGAAGATTAAATTATTTTTATCCAAAGGTCAAACAATTTTTTTATTTAAAATTTACTCCCCGTCTCTATTTTGTAACTATTTAATATGACGATATTTTAAAAAAAATTGGGGCGGACCGCCAAAAAGATTGACCTGGATAATTCTTATGGTACATTGAAAAACAGGAAGAGAATTAAGGAGGCCCCCATGCTTGATGACCAAGATGCCCTGCGCTATGACCGGCAAATCCTGATTAAAGATTTTGGAATCGAAGGCCAGGAAAAATTAAAAAAAAGCCGGATTTTAATTGCCGGTGCCGGTGGCCTGGGTTCGGCGGCCGCCTTTTATTTAGCTGCCGCGGGCCTAGGCTCCTTAAGGATAGTGGATAAGGACCAGGTTGAACTGAGCAACTTAAACCGGCAGATTCTCCATTGGGAAAAAGACATCGGCAGACTTAAAGTGGAATCGGCCCAGGAAAAATTATCCGGACTCAACCCAGGAATTGAGGTGGAGGTCCGGGCCGAGGAGATCAATGAGGAAACCCTGCCTGAATTAATGGCCGGTTGTGATCTGGTGCTGGATGGATTGGACAATTTTCCGACCCGCTACCTGATCAATCAGCAAATACTCAGCCAAAGAATCCCATTTATCTATGGAGGGATCCTCGGCCTGATGGGCATGGCCACCGTCATCCTACCCGGCCAGACCCCCTGCCTGAAATGTCTCTTCCCTCAAGCCCCGCCGCCTCAGAAGTTCCCGGTCTTGGGAACCACACCCGGGATTATTGGTTTGATCGAGGCCACTGAGGCCATCAAATACCTGGTTGGCATTGGGAAGCTATTGACCGGTCGGCTTCTGGTCTATAACGGATTGGAGATGCGTTTTTCAGAGGTCCAGATTGAACCCAACCCCGAATGCTCGGTCTGCGCCTAAATGGTTACCTCATTCCACATTAATTTTAATCTGTTTTTCTTTAGCCTTTTCGCTTTTTGGCAGGATAACGATCAATACCCCTTCTTTGTGAGTGGCCTTAATTTTTTGGGGATCCACTTCCGCGGGCAAACGGATGTTGCGGGCAAAAGAACCATACCGTCTTTCCACTAAGTGATAGGATTCCTCTTTCTCTTCCTTCTCCTGCTTTTTCTCCCCTTTCAAGGTCAACAAATCGCCACTGATGGAAACTTCAATATCTTTGGGGCCCAATCCCGGAAGTTCAGCGGTGATCACTATGTTTTCTTTGGTCTCCTTGACATCCAAAGCCGGCGCCCAAATGGTTTCTGAAAAGGGATGAAACCCGACTTCCCCAAAAAAACGACCCCATAACTCGTCCATCTCTTTTCTCAATTTGGACAAACTCTTAGTCCTTTCCCAAGGAATTAGATCAAACATATCAACACCCCCTTTTTTTCTGGTTGTGGCTTCCCTCGGTGAGGGAATTGATTTTGTTAAGAAAATAATCACCCTCGGCTCCGTTGTCAAGATTTTGGGGATCAAAATGATCCGAGCAAATCATAGAATCCTGTTGTCAGCCTTTAAAGGGATAGAGTATAATTGTTTCAGGGGTCAGGGGTCAGGGGTCAGGGGTCAGGGGTCAGGGGTCAGGTGTCAGTTAGAGAAAAATGTCTC
>JACRBX010000215.1 GCA_016219225.1 Deltaproteobacteria bacterium | reverse complement strand
CAAATCAATTTCCTTTTTTGGGGATGCAGGAATCGGGCTTTTCGTTAGCATCCATCTCAAAACGATGTTCCAGGGCCAGTACCCCCGGCAACCGGTTGCCTTCCAAGAGCTCCAGGAAGGCCCCTCCCCCGGTGGATATATAGGAGATCTTGGAAGTCTCACCGGCCTTGTGCACCGCCACATCGGTATCCCCTCCCCCGACAATGGTCAGGGCATAAGAATTGGCTACGGCCTGGACCATGGCCATGGTTCCCCGGGAAAAGGCATCCATCTCAAAAGCCCCCATGGGTCCGTTCCAGATAATCGTCTTGGCATTCTGCAAGGCCTCGGAATAAAGCAGGGAGGTAGCCGGGCCGATGTCCATGATCAACCAGTCCCTGGGGACTTCCTGAACGGTCGTGATCTTGGTTTCGGCCTGGGGATTAAAGGAATCGGCCACTACGCAGTCTATGGGTAAATATAATTTAACCCCCAGGTCTTTGGCCTTGCCCATCAGACAATGGGCTACACTGACCAGGTCATCTTCTACCCGGGATTTTCCGACTTCATTGTTGATACTTTTCAGGAAGGTGTTGGCCATGGCCCCGCCGATGATCATCTTATCCACATGGTTCAAAAGGTTTTCCAGGGCCGCCAATTTGCCGCTTACTTTTGCCCCCCCGATAATGGCTACTAAAGGCCGGGCCGGATTCTCCATAGACTGATGAAAAAACTTTAACTCATCTTTCATCAGAAAACCGGCGGCGCACTCTTTGGCATATTTGGCCACGGCCACCACCGAGGCATGGGCCCGATGGCCCACGGCAAAGGCGTCGTTGATATAGATATCGGCCAACTCGGCCAACTCTTGACCGAAGGCCTCATCATTCTCTTCCTCTTCCGGATGGAAACGCAGGTTTTCCAACAGGAGAATATCGCCCGGCTTCATGGCCTGGATCATCTCCTTAACTTCCGGACCGATACAGTCCGGGGCCAGGAGGACCTCTTTCTGGACCAGCCGGCTTAACCGGCGGGCCACCGGGGCCAGGCTGAGGTTCGGAACCACTTTCCCCCTTGGACGGCCCATGTGGGAGCAGAGGATCACCATGGCATTTTCATCCAGGGCATAATTAATGGTCGGCAAGACCCCCCGGATGCGGTTGTCATCGGTGATATTTAAATTGGTGTCCAGGGGCACATTCAGATCCACCCGGATCAGGAGCCTTTTGTTTTTGATATTGAGGTCATTCAGATATTGCAAGGTTCCTCCCTCCACTTTCACTTATTAAAAGTTGACCTTGTTTCAGATTTGCGGGGCATTCAGGTTTCGCGCTTCGAATTTTGAATTGTATCTGTTTGACGGATACCAGCATTTACAAACTTTTACCAATGTACTTGGCCAGATCGATCATGCGATTGGCAAAACCGCTTTCGTTGTCATACCAGGAAAAAACCTTGACCAGATCGCCTCCGGAGATCATGGTCAGGGGCAGATCGACGATGGAAGAATAGGTGGAACTGGTATAGTCGATCGAGACCAGTTCTTCCGTGGTACAATAAAGGATGTTCTTAAGAGGTCCTTCGGCGGCCTGGATCAGGGCCTGGTTGACGGCTTCTATGCTGGTCTTTTGGGCCACATGGGCCACGAAATCCACCAGGGAAACATTGCAGGTCGGTACCCGGATGGATAGTCCATCCAACTTGCCTTTTAATTCCGGGAGGACCTGGGTTACCGCCCGGGCCGCTCCGGTGGTTGTGGGGATCATGGACACGGCCGCTGCCCGGCCCCTTCGGAGGTCCTTATGGGAGCCATCCAGGATTCTCTGGTCCATGGTATAGGAATGGATAGTGGTCATCAGACCTTTCAGGATACCAAAATGTTCATGTAAGACCTTGACCACCGGCGCCAGGCAATTGGTGGTGCAGGAGGCATTGGAAATAATATGATGCGTTTGGGGGTTATAGATCTGTTCGTTGACGCCCATTACCAGGGTTACATCCACATTTTTCCCAGGGGCGGCAATGATTACTTTCTTGGACCCGGCCTCAAGATGTTTGGAACTGGATTCCCGGTCCCGGAGTTTACCGGTCGATTCCAGGACGATATCGATTCCCAGATCTTTCCAGGGGAGCCGGCAGGGGTCATCGGTCTGGCGGGTCACCTGGACCGGTTTCCCGTTAATAATCAGTTGATCCGGTTTGGGCTCCACCTGGAAAGGAAATCTTCCATGGACCGAGTCATATTTCAAGAGATGGGCCAGGGTGGCCGAGTCGGCCCGGCTGTTGATCGCCACGATTTCCGCTTCCGGGTCTCCTTCTGCTAAAATCCGCACCAGATATCTTCCTATACGTCCAAAACCATTAATAGCAATACGCAATCCCATAGGGGTTCTTTCCTCCTTGTTACAGCCTGAATAGTTGACGGGGTTTTAATAAATTAAGAGATAATGCCAGAAAATAATAACAACATGAACGCCTGAAGTCAAATCGAAAAAATGGTAAATCCTTTAAAAAGAAAGAGGGAACAGGCAGTTCCCTGTTCCCTCTTTCTTTTTTGATCAGTCCGGGGTTGAATTTCTTTTTAAGAAAGACAACCAGAGAGCCGGTTTAAAGCAATGGGACGATCAGCAGGGCCACAATATTAATGACCTTGATCATCGGGTTGATGGCCGGGCCGGCCGTATCTTTATAGGGGTCGCCGACGGTGTCGCCGGTGACCGAGGCCTTGTGACCGTCGCTCCCTTTCTTATGCACAACCCCTTTGTCGTCGGTGACGCCGTCTTCAAAGGACTTCTTGGCATTGTCCCAGGCGCCGCCGCCGGAGGTCATGGCGATGGCCTGGAAGAGACCGGTCAGGATGCATCCGATCAGAAGACCGCCGAGGGCCTTCGGCCCGAGGATAAAGCCGACCAGGATAGGCGCAACGACCGGGATAAGGGCCGGTATCATCATTTCCTTGATAGCTGACTTGGTGACGATATCCACACATTTGCCGTATTCCGGTTTGCCGGTACCTTCCATAATGCCTTTGATCTCCCGAAACTGCCGGCGAACCTCTTCTACGACGCCCCCCGCTGCCCTGCCGACCGCCAGCATCAGCCGGCCGCCGTAGTAGTAGGGGATCAGACCGCCGATAAACAAACCGGCAATGATCATGGGATCGGAAAGGTCAAAAGTGATACCTTTCATAGTCTTGGACAGGTCCCGGGCATACTCGGCAAACAGAACCAGCGCGGCCAGACCGGCTGATCCGATGGCATAGCCTTTGGTGACCGCTTTGGTGGTATTACCAACCGCATCGAGCGGATCGGTAATGGCCCGCACTTCCGGAGGCAGCTCGGCCATCTCGGCGATACCACCGGCATTGTCCGTGATCGGTCCATAGGAGTCAATAGCCACCACGATGCCGGTCATGGAAAGCATCGAAACCGCGGAAAGGGCGATGGCGAAGAGACCGCTGCTCGGATTACCGCTGAATCCGCCGCCGAGGCCGAAAGACGCCAGAATGGCGGCCACGATAACCAGGGCCGGCAGGGCTGTTGCTTCCATACTCATGGCCAGGCCGGCGATGACGTTCGTGCCGTGGCCGGTCAGGCTGGCCTTGGCGATCGTCTTCACGGGCCGGAACTGATTGGCCGTATAATACTCGGTAATCCAGACAATGAGACCGGTCAGGAGCAATCCGATAAGGGCCGTGCCGAAGATACTCATGGGGGTGAAACCGCCTGTTTTGTCACCCAGTCCGCCCATGAACCAGGAGGTTACCGCATAAAAGGCGATAGCCGCCAGGATGCCGGAAACGGCCAGACCTTTATACAGGGCACCCATGATGTACTGTTTGGCGCCGAGTTTCACAAAATAGGTACCGATAATCGAGGCGATGATCGAAACGCCGCCCAGAAGAAGCGGGAATTCGACCCAGGGACTATCGGCGCCGAAAACCGACTTGGCCAGCAGCATAGCGGCCACCAGGGTTACCGTATAGGTTTCATAGAGGTCGGCTGCCATGCCGGCGCAGTCGCCCACATTGTCGCCCACGTTGTCGGCGATGACGGCCGGGTTTCTCGGGTCGTCTTCCGGGATGCCGGCTTCGACTTTACCGACCAGGTCGGCACCGACGTCGGCCGCCTTGGTGTAGATACCGCCGGCGATACGGGCGAAGACGCTCATCAGGGAGCAGCCGAAACCGAGGCCGATAAGGGCATGGAAGGCCCCTTCTCCGGCCATAGACCTGGCCAGCGCAAAATATCCGGCCAGCCCGATGATACCGAGACCGACCACCATGATGCCTGTGACCGAACCGCCCTTGAATGAAAGGGTAAGCGCAGCCTGGATCCCTTTTTTGGCCGCCTGGGTCGTCCGTACATTGGCCCGAACCGTAACCCACATGCCGACAAAACCGGCAAAGGCCGAACCAACCGTCCCGATCAGGAAGCCGAGGGCTGTCCATACGCCCAGCACCGCGGCAATAATGACCAGAAGAATCACGGCCACCACGGCCACGGTCTTATACTCACGGGTTAGAAAGGCATAGGCCCCTTCCTTGACCGCATTGGAGATATCCTGCATACGCTTGGAGCCGGCGTCCTGTTTGGATACCCAAGCTGCGGTGTAGAGGGCGTACAACACCCCCAGAGCGCCACATATAATGGCAAAGGTAATAATATTCATAAATTCTCTCCTCTCCTCCTTCAGATTAAATTTGAATACAATTTATTACAAAAAACTTCCCGGTTATAAGGTTTTTTATGCCACCTCCTTTTTAAAAAAAATCATTTATTTTGATTTTATTAAACTCAAGATATTGCTTGTGAATTCTATTACAGAGTCCTCCCGCTTCTATCACACCCCCAAGGCGATGTCAAGATTTTTTCAAAGGTTTTTCCATGGTATTTTCCCGGAAGTTTTACTCCTCCCTTGACCTCCGGTTTTTTTCTTGACAAAATAGGATTTAAATTTAAAAAAAGGCTTGACAGAACCTTTTTTTTTATTAAGGTCAATTTGAAACTATAAGGAGGATAGGCGATGTACTGGGATGAAAAATTTGAGACCATGGCGTTAGAAGAAATGCAGGATTTTCAATTAAAGCAACTTCAAGAAACCGTATCCTGGGTTTATGAAAAAATCCCTTTCTACAAGAACAAGCTGGATGACCTTGGGATTAAGCCATCGGATATCAGAGCCTTGAAAGATCTGGCCCGGTTGCCCTTTACGGTCAAAAACGACCTGAGAGACCATTACCCCTTTGGCCTCTGTGCCGTGCCCGTTACGGACCTGGTATGGGTTCATGCCTCTTCCGGAACCACCGGGAAACCGATCACCGGCCCTTATACGGCCGATGACCTGGATCAATGGTCCAATTGTATGGCCCGGAATTTATTCGCCGCCGGCGTCAGGTCCAACGATATCGTTCAAAATGCCTATGGCATGGGATTGTTTACCGGTGGTTTGGGATTTCACCAGGGGGCGACCAAAGTGGGGGCCACCATCATTCCCACCTCTTCCGGCCTGACTGAACGGCAGATCACCATCATGCAGGATTTTGGGACCACCGTTCTTTTCTCTACCCCTTCCTATGCCCTGACCATCGCCGAAAAGGCCTCTCAAATGGGGGTTAATTTTAAAAATCTCCGGTTACGGGTCGGCGTTTTCGGGGCCGAACCCTGGACTATGGAAATGCGCAAGGAAATTGAAGACCGTATGGGACTCAAAGCCCATGAGGCCTATGGCCTGACCGAAATGATGGGGCCCGGCGTGGCCTTCGATTGTGCAGTCCAGGACGGTTTTCTGCATGTCAATGAAGACCACATCATGATCGAAATTATCGATCCCGTCACCGGCGAACCCCTGCCCCACGGAACCAAAGGAGAACTGGTTTTCACGGCCATCCAACGGCGGGCCATGCCCTTACTGCGCTATCGAACCCGGGACATTACCTTGACCAAACGGGAAAAATGTGCCTGCGGCCGGACCCTGATCAAGATGGAAAAGGTCTATGGCCGGACGGACGATATGCTGATTATCAGCGGGGTCAACGTCTTCCCTTCTCAGATCGAAAGCATCCTCCTGGAAGAAAAAGAGGTTGAGCCCCAATATGTTATTATTGTCCGGAAAAAAGGATACCTGGACACATTGGAAGTGAATGTGGAGGCCAAACCCGATATCTATCAGGCCGGGGCGGAAAAAATCAAGGGAGTGGAGCAGAAAATCGAAGCCCGCATGAAGGGGATGATCGGGATCGGCATCAAGATCCGTCTGGTTTCCCCAGGAACCATCACCCGCAGTGAGGGCAAGGCCAAGCGGGTTATTGACGAACGGAAGATGTAATTTAGTTCGAAAATACCGTTCGTCGTTCAGCGTTCGGCGTTCGGCGAAAACAATTTTCATGATTCGTGGTGCCCCCCCGGGGCATGAGTGCTTAATTCGAAAATAAAGTTTTAAATTAGGACGCAGATTTTCGCCGATACCCGCAGATAACTATTCTTTATGGTCTCGTAAAAACTCGTCATTCCAGCGAAGGCGGGAATCCAGGCTAACCGTAACCACTTAAAAGGACTGGATTCCTGCCTTCGCTGGAATGACGAAAAGAGACGAGTTCCGACTTTTTACGAGTTCATCATTCTTTATATTCAAAATCTTGGCAATCTGCGTCGATCTGCGTCCAAAAAGGAATTTCCTATACTCTCAAGTTGCAAGATGTAAGTTTCAAACGTGGAAAACCTTGAACCTTGTCCTTGAACCTGTTTTATCCTCCTTCGTACTTAGAAATCCCCCTTATCCTGGAAGTCTTCCTGGATAAGAGGGATTTTTTGTTGACAAGGCCACTTTCTTTCAGTTAAGTGTGGGACATTGTTTTTTTAAAGACCGTAAAGGGAGAAGCATAAAAATGAAAATCCATGAATATCAAGCCAAAAAGATCTTTGGCCGATATGGAATCCCGACCCCTAAAGGAAATGTGGCCTTTTCAGTGGAAGATGCGGCCCAGGTCTCCCGGGAAATCGGCCCGCCCCCATATATCATTAAGGCCCAGATCCATGCCGGCGGCCGGGGAAAGGGCGGGGGCGTCAAAAAGGCCCAGGGTATCAATGAAGTGGAAAGGGTGGCTGAAGAAATTTTAGGCATGACCCTGATAACCCATCAGACCGGCCCGGAAGGGCGGAAGGTTCGAAAGGTCTTGGTTGAAGAAGGGCTGGAAATAGAAAAAGAATTCTATGTCGGTATTGTCATCGACCGGGCCAGGGCCTGCCCGGCGATTATGGTCAGCCCGGCCGGCGGGATGGATATCGAAGAAGTGGCGGAAAAGACCCCGCATTTGATTAAAAGGGAATGGATTGACCAGACCATAGGTTTCCAACCTTTTCAGGCCCGAAACCTCATCTATAGCCTGCCCCTCTCACCGGCTTTGATCAAAGCCGGGTTGGCGGTATTAAATCAATTATACAAGCTCTTTGAAAGCTATGACTGTTCCCTGCTTGAAATTAATCCGCTGGTCGCCACCCGGGACGGGCGTCTCATCGCCCTGGATGCCAAGATGACCTTTGATGACAACGCCGTCTTTCGCCATAAGGAATTGCTGGACCTCCTCGATCCGGACGAGCAGGACCCTTTGGAACTGGAAGCCAACCGCAACAATCTCAATTATATCCGTCTGAACGGCAATATCGGGGTTATGGTCAACGGGGCCGGGCTGGCCATGGCCACCATGGATATCATCAAATTATACGGTGGAGAACCGGCTAATTTCCTGGATGTAGGCGGCGGGGCCAATGCCGAGATGATCGCCAAAGGGCTGCAGATTATATTATCCGACGAACGGGTCCAGGCCATTCTGGTCAATATCTTCGGCGGGATTTTACGCTGTGATGTCCTGGCTGAAGGTCTTATTGAAGCGGCCCGCAAGGTCAATATCAAGGTGCCTTTGATTATCCGCCTGGAAGGGACCAATGTGGCTAAAGGCCGTGAAATGTTGGATCAATCGGGACTGGATTTTTGGGTAGCCCAAACCATGTCCGAAGCAGCCCAGAAGATCAGCCAGTTAACACGAAAATAGCGTTCGGAGTTAAGAGTTCGGAGTTCGGAGAAACCCATTTTCACGCTTCGTGGTGCCACGCCCTAAGCGTGGCCTTTTGGGTTATTTTAATTTTCGAAATTGAAAGAAGGAATATCTTATGAGTATATTAGTTGGAAAAGACAGTCGGATTCTGGTTCAAGGGATCACCGGCCGGGAAGGAAGCTTCCATACCCAGCAGATGCTAAGCTATGGGACGAAGGTTGTGGCCGGGGTTACTCCGGGAAAAGCAGGGCAATCCATGGAAGGGGTGCCGATCTATAATACCGTCGAAGATGCGGTCCGGGAACAGGGGGCCAATTGTTCCATCATCTTTGTCCCCCCGGCCTTTGCCGCCGATGCCATTATGGAAGCGGCTGCCGTCGGAATCGGGGTTATCGTCTGTATTACCGAAGGAATTCCTACCCTGGATATGGTCCGGGCCAAACACTATTTGAAGGACAAGCCATCGGTCCTGATCGGACCGAATTGCCCGGGTATTATCAGTCCGGGGACCTGCAAAGTGGGGATCATGCCGGGATATATTTTCCAGGCCGGTTCGATAGGGGTCATTTCGCGCAGCGGCACCTTGACCTATGAGGTAGTGGACCAGATCAGCAAGCAGGGCTTGGGCCAGTCCACCTGCATCGGCATCGGGGGAGATCCGATCATCGGTTTGTCTTTTATCGATCTTTTGACCTATTTTGCCGGGGATGAGCAAACCCAGGGCGTGGTCCTGATCGGGGAGATCGGGGGAACGGCCGAAGAAGAAGCGGCCCTTTTTATTCAAAAGAATTTTTCCAAACCGGTGGTCACCTTCATCGCCGGACAGACCGCACCGCCCGGACGGCGCATGGGCCATGCCGGGGCTATCATCTCCGGGAAAGCCGGAACGGCCCAGGGGAAAATGGCTGCTCTGCAAGCCGCCGGTATTCGGGTCGTCATGGACCTGACCCAGGTGGGGGGGGCGGTCCGGGAAGTCATGGGGGGTTAATATTGTATAAAAAAACGTTCGGTGTATGGCGTTCGGCGTTCGGAGAAATCAATAAGTACGAATTCATTGTGATGCTCCAAAGGGGCACCAGAATTTTGCATAAAAACCGATCCCTAATATCAAGGAATAAACTACCGATACCGGATTCTTGGTGCTGGATAAACATTAATCCGGTATCCGGTATTTACCATCCATGAATCTTTTATTACACATCTGCTGTGCCCCCTGCACCATTTATCCCCTGCAAACCTTAAGAGGTCAGCAGATAGAGGTTGCCGGTTATTTCTATAATCCCAATATCCACCCCTTTCGCGAATACGAAAAACGAAAAAATACCCTCATAGAATATACCCAGGCCAGTCACCTGAAAGTGATTTATAACGACCGATACGATCTTAAGCTTTTTTTGGACCGGACCAGTCCCTGGGGGGCGGATCGCTGTCGGGCCTGTTATACCATACGGTTGGAGGCTACTGCTCGGGAGGCCAGGTCTCTTAAGTTCGATGCTTTCAGCAGCACCCTTTTATATAGCCGCTTTCAGAAACATGATTGGATCAAAGAGGTGGGAGAGGAAACCGGAAAACGTTTTGAGGTCCCATTTCACTATCAGGATTTCCGGCCGGGCTGGGGAGAAGGCGTTCAAAAATCCAAAGAGATGGGTCTCTATCGTCAGCCCTACTGCGGTTGTATTTTCAGCGAGCAAGAACGCTTTGCCCCAAAAACCCGCCAATAAGGACGCCCACAAAGAATAAAAACAGGTCCAAGGTATAGGGTTCAAGGTTTTTTACCTGAAACTTGCCACTTGCAACCTGGAACTTTATTCTATAACCGATCCCAGACCCCCGATCCCTATATTTCGTACTAAGCCCTCATGCCCGGGGCGGGCACCACGAAGCATGAAAATGTCTTTCGCCGAACGCCGAACGCTGAACGACGAACGTTATCTTCCGTTGCCCTCCGGCAAGGGAAGAGGCACCGGCGCCGGTTGATCCTTTTTCCCTCCATGTTTGGGGCAATATTCGCTCGGTTCGGTGCCGGCAACATAAACTTCCTCTTGTTTTATCGGGCAATCCGGTGCAGCCAAAAAGCCCGTTGTCGGGTCTATCAAGGCGGAGACTACGCCTTCCGGCCGGGTAAAATCCGTAACCGGTTTATCGGCCAGGGCTGAACGCATAAAGCGGGCCCAGATAGGGGCGCAAACCGCCCCTCCGGTAAAACCCTTCCCTCCGGGCCTGGGCTTGTCATAACCTACCCAGACCCCGGTTATCAATTGGGGGGTATAACCGATAAACCAGGCATCCCGATAATCATCGGTGGTACCTGTTTTGCCGGCAGTCGGATATTCCTGACTGAAGCTGTGAATGGATTTGGCCGTACCATAAACCAGGACGTCTTTGAGCATCTGGGTGGTCACAAAGGCCGTGGCCGGGGAAAGCACCTGGTTGACTGCCGGCGGGTTTTCGGTCCAGATATTGTTTCTTCGGTCATAGATACGGACAATGGTCCTGGTTTCCGGACGCTGGCCGCCGTTAGACAAGGGCGTGTAGGCCAATATCAGGTCATTCAAGGTAACCTCTTCGGTGCCCAGGGCCAGGGAGAGGTCATTGGGGGAGCGTAATGGAATCCCCAGAAGTCCGGCAAACTGAACGAAATAAGGAACACCGATGGTTTCCAGTAATTTTACCGTAATGATATTGTTGGAGTAAGCCAGGGCCTGCCGAAGAGAGAGATCCCCATAGAGTTTTCTTTCATAATTTAAGGGCTTCCAGATTTCCCCGTTGCCTCGATTGTACCCAACCGGCGTATCATTCCAGAGGCTGCCGGCAGTAAAACCCTGCTGCAGGGCAGCGGCATAAATCAAAGGTTTAACGGCCGAACCCGGCTGGCGTTTGGCATAAAAGGCGCGGTTATAGGGACTCTGTTTAAAATCCACCCCCCCCACGGCGGCCAGGACATCCCCGGTGTTGGGATCGAGGCATATCAAAGCGCCTTGTAACTGGGGGGAAATTCTCTTTACCCCCTCACTTAAAACCTTTTCAGCCACCCTCTGTAACGGCAGATCCATGGCTGTGGTTACTTCCAATCCGCCCTGTTCGATTATTTCCGGTCCAAACCGTTCGAGCAGCTTATTCCGGATATGGGCCAGGTAATAAGGGGCCTCTCCGGGCTTAATTACTGAAATAAGACGGCTCCCCAGTTTTTGTCCCTGCCCGGGGGTAATCATTTTGAGTTCGACCATCCGCCGAAGGACCAGATTCCGTCGGTCGCGGATCTTGGCCGGTTCTCCCAAAGGATTATAACGCCCCGGGGCCTTAGGAACCCCGGCCAACAGGGAGCATTCCGCCTCGGTCAATTCCTCCGGGTTTTTATCAAAATAGAGATGGGCGGCCTGGGCAATGCCCAAGGCCCCGTTCCCGAAATAGACCTCGTTAAAATACATCTCCAGGATCTGTTTCTTGGTGTATTTACGTTCATACTCCATGGCCAGAAGGCCTTCCTTAACTTTCCTCTGGATGGTTTTCTCCGCAGAAAAAAATTTGTTTTTAACAAGCTGCTGGGTGATGGTGGAACCCCCTTCGGCTTTTTTTCCTTTGACCACATCCTTAACCAAGGCCCGGGCGATACCCCGAATATCGATCCCCTTATGTTCGTAAAAGCGGGCGTCTTCGATAGCCACCAGAGCATTCTGGAGAAATACAGGAATGCGGTCGATAGGTACCCAGTACCTTTTTTCCGGTAGCAGTCGGCCCACGAACCGGCCCTGGCCGTCAAAAACTTTAATAGAGTTATAGTGGGCAGGCAAAGGGGGGAAGGTGGCTATTTTTTCTTCGGCCCAGGAGGATGATCCAAACCCAAGGCCCAGTAACGCTATAAGAATTAACATAAAAACCGATTTTTTAAAAATAGATTGTACTATAAGAACCAAGGTGATTTATTCACTCCTTCAGGGATAAAATCGAACAAGTCCGGGCAGGAACCATTTAATCCCTAAGCCCCGTCTTTTTGAATCGGGAAAAAAATATAACAAATTTCTTGACAAAACAATCAAAAAAAAATAGATTTTATATTTTTATGAAGGGCCGTTAACTCAGGAGGTAGAGTATCTGCCTTTTAAGCAGAGAGTCACTGGTTCGAGTCCAGTACGGCCCACCATTTCGAATGCGGAATTCGGATTCTACATTCCGCATTCCGAAATTGAGCGGGTCCCCATCGTCTAGCCTGGCCCAGGACACCGGCCTTTCACGCCGGCAACACGGGTTCAAATCCCGTTGGGGACGCCAAAAAAATCAAAGGGTTAGCCAAACCGGCTAACCCTTTTTTTCTGGCGACCAAACCTGTCTGCATACCCTGGGTCTTCGCCTGATTTTTAAGGCGAATTTATTGGGTGGGTCTTACTGATCGAGGTTTATTATCTTCCGCCGAAGCCACGCCTGACAATGGCCTCTTTTACCAACAAAATATTTTTCTTGAACTCGATTTGATTAAACATGGAGATGGCCTTCCGGGCCTCCCATTGGGTGGACATTTCCACGAAGGCAAAACCTTTTCCTTGACCGTTCTGCCTGTCGCCGACGATCTTGACAGAGGTGACCTCTCCTGCTTTGGAGAAAAGGGCCCTGATCTCAGGTTCACTGGTTTGGAAAGATAAATTAGCGACGTAAATTTTTTTATTCATTATATCTCCTGCCTCCTGGTGGGGTAATCCTTACTGCATAAACACCATGGCATCGTCCACCCCGGCAATCCCGTCATCGGCGGAAACAGCCTCGACTTTTGCAATGGTGTGGTAATGCCAAAAATAATAAAAAACCCGTAAAGAAGTTGTTTAGAGTTCTTTGCGGGTCCAACCATCAATATTCTATAAGGCTCTTAGCAACTAATTATTTATTATACACCCGATTAAACCTAAATACAATAAAATCGATCCTTGCAGACAGACCCGATCATAAAAAAAGGCCATTACCGGGGTCGGGGGCCAGGAGAAATAATGGATCAACCAGAGAATTAAGGATTCAAAGCGGGTTTAAGATCAAGCCGGCTTTGGGCATTAGCCCCTTGATGACGGTAGGGGGATGGCGCACAGTTAAGAAGGGGGAGGAGGCAGTGGAACAGGGCTATAAATCCTACGACATCGCATTTTCAACGCTCTCCGGAGAATCCGGGGTCTTAGCCATGGAGTCAGGCGAGCAGTCAGTGCTCGGATTCGATCCATTTTCTGGAGGCCTCGAAGTTCTTTCGGGCCACAGAGGTTCGGGCAACCCCACCCTGATCGGACTGGGGTATGCTTGGATTGGTCAACCCCATCATAGAACAGTAGTTATTGTAAGCCGTTTCGATCTCACTACTGAAGCCCATAGTGTCCTGCATGTGATTGATGGAAAACTTGGTCATCCGGACCCAGAAAGGATTCTCGAGAGTGTTCTCCGCCACTCGGTCGGCGTAGGCCAGGGTTTCTCTTTCCAGGTCGTCTTTGGGAAAGACCCGATTGACCCACCCGTGTTTGCAGGCCTCCCTGGCGGTTATGAAACGATGCTCAAATAGAAATTCCTTGGCCTTGCGTGGCCCCAGATCCCAAGGGGCATGGAAGTACTGTACCGGACCGGGCAGGAAGAGGGCGTCCTCGGCGGCGAAGATGACATCCATGGCCGAGGCGAACATGCAACCCCCAAAGATGCAATACCCTTTGACCATAGCCACCGTGGGTTTGGGAAGATTACGCCAGCGCAACGTATTCTCCAGGCATATAGCCCGCATGTCCATAAACTCCTCAAACCGGTCTAATTGGGCGTGGCCCTGGGATATCCGGTATTCAACGTCCTCTTGGGTGCCGAGGTCGTGCCCGGCAGAGAAGTGCTCTCCTGAACCGGAGAGCACAATGGCCCCTACCTGCTGGTCCTCGGCGGCGCGGCCAAAAGCGTCATCCATCTCCTCTCTCATAAGATAGCTCTGGGCATTCAGGCAGCGCGGCCGGTTGAGAACGACCCTGGCCACCTTGCCCGGTTCATAGATAATGTGTTGATAGGCCATGAAATCTCTCCTTTTACAGCCCCCGAGAGCCTTACCTTATTTTTTCAGAGACCCAATCCGGCAATACTTCGGTGGTCTTCATTATGCCTTCTTTAATCTGGCTGCAAATCTCATTAACAAAGAAATCCTTTTTAAAACATTCTTTAAACTGTTCTCTTTCCGTCTGCAATCCGTCAGCAAAGGATAGGCCTTGAGCGGCTTGCACGGCCTTCTTGGCGTGGGATAGGGCATATTGGGGATTTTTGAAAATAGACCTCAAAAACTTGGTTGCTTCGGCGAAAAGTTCGTCCGAAGGGGCGACCTGGTTAACCAATCCCAGGTCCAAGGCCTCTCGGGCGTCATATAAACGGCCCCGGAGAATTATCTCCAGTGCCCGGCCTTTGCCCACAAGCCTGGGCAGACGTTGCGTAGCCCCTCCGCCCGGAATGATCCCTACCCTTACCTCGGGAAGTCCCAGACGAGCCGTCTCGCCGGCGATCCGGTAATCGCAGGCCAGGGCAAACTCATACCCGCCGCCATAACAAAGCCCATTAATGGCCGCCACCAGGATGAGCGGACTTTCTTCCATGCGGTTAAATAGTCTCTGGATATGGGCAGAAAAGGCCAGGGCCCCTTCCGAATCATATCGCATCATCTCGACACCGTCAGCCCCGCCAATAAAATAGGTGTCCCCGGCTCCGCTAAAGACGATGGCTCGCACCGGAGATTTCTCGATTTCGGTGAGCAGTTGTTCCATCTCTTCCATAAGGGCCGTGTTAATGGAATTCCGGTCTCCCGGCCGGTTGATGGCAACCCAGCAGATGTCTCCCTGGATATCAACCCGGTTCAAGACATATTCTTTCGACATAATCAGTGACCTCCTTTTAAATTTTGAAGGGCCTTTTTGTCAATCTTCCCGACTGAAGTGGTTGGCAGTGCATCCAAGAACTCAATGGAACGGGGAACTTTATAGTGGGCCATTTGGTTTCGGGCCAGCTCGATAATCTCTTGTTCGCTTAGAATCGCCCCTTCTTTCAGAATGACAAAAGCTTTCGGCACTTCGCCCAATCTTTCATCCGGAATACCGACCACGGCGATCTCTCTGATGCGTTTTTCGCACTCCAAAAGGATTTTCTCAATTTCGGCCGGATAAACGTTTGCCCCCCCTACCAGGATCATATCATGCTTACGACCCTTGATATAAAAATGGCCCTTTTCATCAATGAAACCCTGGTCTCCGGTATGAAGCCAACCGCCTCTCAGGGCTTCTTGAGTCGCCTCGGGGTTTTTCCAGTACTCTTTCAGGAGATAAGGACTTCGTACACACAATTCGCCTGGCTCACCCAATGGAAGTTCCTTATCCTTCTCATCGACTATTTTGATCTCTACCCCGGGGAGTGCGGTCCCGACTGATTCATAATTTCTTTCAGGCCTTAGCGGATCTTCAACCGTTACGCCGGGAGAGTTCTCGGTAAGTCCATAATATTGATAAACCTTGACGCCAAACCGCTCTTCAAAGGTTTTTCTCACAGGCGTCAGAAACACGCCGGCGCCACAAAACCCAAGTCTTACTGTACCGAAGTCCCTGGCGCCGGCTTGCGACTCTGGAAGATTGATAAAGGAGTAAAAGAACGTCGGAACGCCCCAGATGACGGTGGCCTTATATTTTTTAACCGCTTCGATATATCTTTCGGCCTTAAAAAATTCCTGCTGCACCAGGGTGGCACCGTTTAGAAAGCAATAAAAGGGACCGGCAGCCATTCCGCCGATATGAAACAATGGGTTGGCATTCACCAGGGTCACTGTCTCGTCGAACAAAAGTCTTTCGCTTCCCACCCGGCTATTCCCGATGATAGCGGCATGGGTTAATACGACGCCCTTGGGAGTTCCCGTAGTCCCTCCCGTATACATAATGGCGGCAATTTCATTAATATCCGGGTCAAGATTAAAATAATCCGACTGTCCTTCAATCCATTTTGAAAAGGGTATTAATCCCTCTTCTTGAACATCCCCATAAACAATAATATGTTTCAGTTCCCCACACTCGTTTCGAATTTGTTTGACCAGGGACAGAACGGACCAGTCACAAATCAGCACCTCCGCCCCTGAATTTTTCAAGATATGGGTGGTTTCTTTTTCTTTGAGCCTTGAATTAATGGCAACATATATGCATCCGGTCTTATATATTCCGAAACTGGATAAGATCAGCTCGGGTCTGCTTCGAAGCATCACAGCGACCCGAGCCCCGGGAGAAATGCCGAGACCGATAAGACTATTGGCGATACGATTAATCTGTCTATTGATCTCTGCATAGGACCATTGCTCTCCGCTGTCATCAAATATTAAGGCCGTTTTTTGTTCACCGAATTTGCCGGCATACTCTTCGACACACTCTGCTAAATTCACCTTTCACCTCCCAACCCGGACAAGCCGGAACCAAAAGCTTACCACGAAGACACGAAGGCACGAAGAAATACATAAAGCTTTCATGTTTGTTTAACCCTCATGAAATTAAACCTTCTTTGTGTCTTTGTGTCTTAGTGGTAAAATATTTTCTTGCCATTTTTAGAAGAATTTGACTCTTTAGTTATTAGTCATTTGGCTTTCTAAATTTAAATACATTAAAAATATGAACCATGCCTTTAGGCAGGAATAACACGATCAGCACAAACAAGACCCCGAATATCAATCGCCATGATTCAAAATAAGAACTGAGATATTGTTGACTGACGGTGACGAGGGCTGCCCCCAAGATCGGCCCCAGCAAAGAGCCCATACCTCCGATGATGGTCATTAATATGACGCTCAAAGTGGCATCGGCATGCATGAATCCCGGGAAGACGGACCTTAATACCGCACCATTCAAAGAACCGGCCAGTCCGGCGATCATGCCGGAAATAATGAGCACAATCAGCTTGTAGGCCAACACGTTATAGCCGATCATTTTGGCCCTGAATTCGTTTTCCCGTAAGGCCACCAGCGTCGTCCCCAGGGGGGATCCGATCAGCCTTCGGGAAACAAAGTAAATGAGTACCAAAAAAACGAATGCCAAATAATAAAGATAGGTTTTCCCCGGCAAGACCATGGGCAGACCATGTAGTCCGTCATCTCCACCGGTAAACTGATAGGTTTTGATAATGATAAAATATAAAAACTGACCGATCGCCAAAGTAATCATGGTGAAATAGATATCCGAGAAGCGAAGGGTCAAAAGTCCGATCAATAAACCCAGTAATCCGCAAAGGACAACACCGATAGGAATGGCGGCCCAGAAGTTCAGCCCGGCCTTGAGAACCAGCAGAGCGCTGGCATACGCTCCGGTACCGAAAAACATGGCGTGGCCGAAAGAAACGATTCCGCTATAGCCGATCAGCAGATCGTAGCTGATGGCGAAGGCCCCCCAGATGAATATCTGCATGGCAATGACCATGACATACTCCGAGGAGAAAAACGGTAGAACAAGAAGAAAAAGCAGGGTGGCCCCAATAAGCCAGTGTTTCTTTAGAAATCCGCTCATATCGAAGTTCCTTACCTCTCACCGAACAAGCCGGAGGGCTTGATGCTGAGTACGGTGAACATCACTATAAAAATACTGATCATGGCGAATTCGGGCAGGAAAAAACCCACAAACGATTCGGTCAGTCCGATGATAATCGCAGCCACGGCAGTTCCCATGAAGCTTCCCAGGCCCCCAACCACTACAATCACCAGGATATTTATTATTTGGTTGAAGCCCATCTCCGGATTGAGGCCGGTGAATCCGGCCAGGATAAGTCCCGCTACACCGGCTAAAAAGCCAGAAATCCAGCATACCAGGGTAAATACCCGGTTGATATTAATTCCCAGAGCTCTGACCATTTCCTTATTTTCGATACCGGCCCTGATTATCAGACCCAGCCTGGTTTTTTTGAGCAGAAGAAATATTAAAAGGCAGACTACCGCCCCGGCGGATAGAATAAATACCCGGAATAACGTAAAGGGCTCCCCATAAATGATCACCGAACCCTGTAAAAAATCAGGTTTTTCCACCGGGATCACCCCCGGCCCCCAAATAAGCTTAACCGTTTCATCCAAAATAAATATCAGTCCGAAGGTCAGAAGCAGTTGAAACAGTTCGTTCCCGTAAAGACGTCTGATTAGAAAGAATTCAATAAGAGCCCCTAAAATTCCAATAATCACACCGCTTATAATGAGCGCCCAGGAAAAGCTGGAAAGGGCACCGGTTAAAAAAAACCCCAGGTAGGCCCCCAACATGAT
>JACRBX010000214.1 GCA_016219225.1 Deltaproteobacteria bacterium | reverse complement strand
ATCTCCGCAAGGGCCGATCTACTACCCAAGGATTGACCAAGGGTTTAATAAAAACCCCTAAACACCTTCCCAAGCCGACCCAAAATGAACCCACAAAGGAAAAATAACCAGGAACCCTATTTCCGCCCTAAACCCTTATGACCCAATGGGTCACCACGAGGCAGGAAAATATCTTCCGCCGAACCCTGACCCCCGGCCCCAGATCCCTGAAAGCTATTTTCGTCCTAAAAAGTGATCACCTTGTCGGCCACCTGCAGGCTGGTCACGATATCGAGCATATTGGTCGTCTCCCCGCAGCGCTTTTTTTCCAGAAGACCGAAATGGTTCAGGCAGGTACCGCATACCAGAATCGAGACCCTCTGCGCTTCGAGCTCCTGCAAGACCGGAAGGGCCTCGGCCCCTTCGATGGATAATTTTACCCCGGAGTTGACGAAAACCAGCCGCCATAAGGCCTCTCCCATTTCCTTGAGGGTCCGGAGGAAATTCAACATGAGCAAGGCCCCCAAGTGATCATCCCCTTGCCCCATGGTATCCTTGGTGATCATAATAAGGGTTTTTTGATGTTTATCTGCTAAAGGGGTGCTGACGGACTGACAGCTTTCCGGCCCTTGTTTTCGGGCTCGGACCTGGAAATCAGGATCGGTCCCTTCGGTCGAAGCCTGAAACCCCTGGGTCCCGAGAAAGCGCTCCACATTCTGGGCGGCGGCCCGGTTGTCCACTAAAACTATTAATTCGGTGACCTGGGGACGGGCTGCCAGAAAATTCCTGGTTTCCACCACCGGTTGAGGACAGGTCTGACCTTTGCAGTTCAAAATTTCCATGGAATTTTCTCCGTTTTAATTGTATTTTCGTAATAGGTTAGGCGCTTAGTTGATCAACAAATTGTGAAAAGAGATGCCAGGTCCAGGGTTTTTCATGCTTGTATCTTGCATCTTGAAACTTTATTTTCTTATTAAGCGCTCATGCCCGGGTCGGGCACTACGAAGAATGAAAATGTCTTTCGCCGACCCCCGATCCCTGACCCCCGATCCCTGAACGTTATTTTCGTATTAAGTTAAAGAAAGGGGCGGCTTAAGTCAAATAGGAAAATCTGGAGACATTTGGCAAGTTGAATAGTTTTTCCCTATAATTAGTCCGGATCAGAGGAATCCGGCGGCGGCACTTCCACACAACGAATGCCTTTGGATAATTCATCAAAGATGATCAGATCGATATTGCGGACCAGTTCGCTGAGCTGCTGGAAGCTATTTAACAGTTCCAGATGGATATTACTGCTTTCTTCGCTCTCTTTGATCCCTTCGGTCAGGCGGTGGATGTGGTTTTGCCTGAATTCGAGGATCAGCGCCACGTTCCTGGGATGTTGGGTAACAGCTTCTTCGGCCAGACAGGAATTGTTCTGGACCAAGGCTTTATGGGTCATCCGCAAGCCCCGAATCAGGGCCTCCACCAGGGTCAACAATTCTTCTTTGCCCATTATAGAAAAATGTACCCCCCGGCTGAATTTGGTCTCAATCCGGTACTTAACGTCCCGTTCCACAATATCGTTAATCTTATTCAGACAATCGAGAACGCGGATCAGGCCCATGGCATATCCCTGCTCCTCCTGATTTAAGGGTTGGCGCAGGGTTCGGGTCAAATAATCCACCGCGGTCTGGCATAAGGCGGCCATGACCCTTTCTTTATGGGCAATCCGTTCCAGGAAGTCCGGATTCCTGGTCTCCAAAGATCGTTTGATGTACCAGACCATTCGCAGGGTTCCGGCCGAAATGCGGATCGTCTCTTTATGGGCCAAACCGATGGCTATGGATGGCATGTTAATAACTTCTTCCCGGAGAAATTTGGGTACCAGCTCAGGGCGTTTTTTCTCCGGCAAGAGCCATTCGATAAAGCGGGATCCCAGGTTGCTGAAAGGGAGAAAGATAGCGGCCAATCCCACATTAAAAAGGGTGTGGGCATTGGCCACCTGAAAGGTTACCGATGGGGTCAGAGAAGTCAGGAACAAACTGAACCAGGGTACAAAGGGAAAGACCAGGACCGTACCACCGAGTTTGGAGAAGAAATGGGCCATGGCCACCCGATGGGCCTCCCTCCGGGAACCGATGCTGGCTAACAGGGCGGTAAAGGAAGTCCCGACATTGCTCCCCAAGAGCAGATAAATAGCGCTATTTAAGTTTATCAGTCCATAACCGGCCAGCACCATGATGATGCCCATGACAGCGGCACTGCTATGGATCAGGAAGGTGACCAGGGCTGAAGCCGCTACGGCTAATAGGGGAAAGCGGCTGACCGTTAAAAGTATCTGGGTGAAGGCCGGAGCATCTTGCAGAGGTTTAAGGCTGTCACCGATTAATTTAAGACCCAGGAATAAAAAGCCGAATCCAACCAGGGCCTGACCGAAACGACGATGCCGTTCCTTTTTGGCGAAAAAGACAATAGGGGCCCCGATGCCTACAATCAATAAAGAAAGCTCGGTAAATTTAAGGGCAATCAACTGGGCGGTCACGGTGGTCCCGATATCGGCACCCAAAATGACCGGCATGGACTGCCTGAGGGTGATCACCGCGGCATTGGTCAGTCCCACCAGGATAACGGTTGTGGCTGTGCTGCTTTGGAAGAGGATGGTAATCAGGACCCCGGCCAGGACTCCCAGGACCGGTTTTTTGGTAATGGATTCCAACAGGGTGCGCAGTTGCCGGCCCAGGATTTTCTGCAACCCATCCCCCATGACCTGGATGCCATAAAGCAGGATGCCGATGCCGCCTAAAAACCCAAAACCGATAGTGAGCCAATTGGTTTTCAATGGGAAACCTTTACTTAACGATAAGGACAGGACACTTTGAATTATTTAAGACCTTTTGGCTGACGCTTCCCAATAATGCCCCCCGTAAAGGCCCTACCCCTCGGCTGCCCATAACAATAAAATCGCACCGATTCTTTTCGGCGAGTTCAATAATTTGTTGGGCCGGATCTCCGGGGGCGACAACCGATTCCACCCGAATAAACCCTCCTTTCAAGAGGTCCTGGCAACCGGTCTGCGCTTCCCTTAAAATCTCTTGTCCTTTTTTGAAAGCGGCTTCCAGGGCGAGACGTTCCTCTATCGGGGCTTGATGAAGATTGCTGCCCTGTCCCTGAAACCATTCCATTTCGGACTTGGGTTTGGCGATATACAGAAAGGTCAAAATCCCGGACGCATTTCCTTCCAAGATCCTGGCCCCCAGGCGGGCGGCCCGAAAGGAAAAGGGGGAACCGTCCACCGCTATCAGAATATGATTAATCACAGGTGCCTCCGATTAATATTTTTGTCATGGCCGCAAAATCACAGGAATGGTCCCAACTCACTTTTATTTCTATCATATTGAAGGGATCAATTCAAGCCGTCCGGTATTAAAAAAAATCCCTTCCTATTGGGCTTAATTAAATTTATAATGCCTGCCGGCGGGCGGTTTGCCCGGCAAATATTATTCGATATCCTTCCGGAGTGATAGATGAATCTCCCAATCCGTTCTCCTCAGACACCCCATATCCATTACCGTCGGAGCTTAATCCCGGCCTCCTTTTTTGAAGGGGAGTTCAATATCGACTGGCTCCAGGAACTGACCCGGGAGAAGACTTCTCAGGTCCTGGCGGCCTTGGAATTTGGGGTTCACGAAAAATGGCTGGACGGCAAAAAGACCGGTTTTTTTTATTTTACCGATTCCGTTGTGCGGCAAAAACTTCAGGCTGACCTGTCCGCCGATCAAAAAAAAGAGATGCACCGCCGGATCGCGACCCTTTTGCTTCGCGAGTTATCCGAAGACCCGGTTAAAATTCAAAAGGTCCCCCCCCATCTCCTTTTTATCTCCAATGATCTGGCCGGATGTCGGCTTTTGATCGAGGGCGGCAGTCTTCACCGGAAGGGCTTTCGGTATGAGGAGGCCAGACAATGTTATGACAAGGCCATAGAAGATCTCGGCCGGATGAAAGGCGAAGAAGCGGATCATCTTTTCATCGAAGCGGCCCTTCACTATTCAAAGTTTCCCACCGATGATTCCGTCATAGACCGGACGACCTCCGTGATCCACGAGGCCATGTCCAGGGCCAGGCGCCGAAAAATAAAGACCTCTTTGGCCCTGCTGGAAATGAACCTGGCCAGAAATGAGTGGTTTCAGTCCCGGTTTCAATCAGCCCTCCGGCATTTCGAGAAGGGGTGGGCTTTAGCCGGGGATGTAGATGATCCCAAGATTCAGAGATCGGTTACCATTTACGGGATGTTTTTCCACTACTGGATGGGGCGCTACCAGGAGGCCGTCCAGAGTTACGAGAAATTTGCTCCCGATGTGGAAAGTTTTCCAAGGGACAACTTTCCCCTCCTGGCCGCCCTGACGGCCGGCGCCTGCTACGGACATTGTGGCCATTCTTCCCAGGCCCTGGGGATGCTCCATGCCATCCGCTCCCACAGCCTGAAGATCGGCAATCTCTATATCGCCGGACACGCCGGGGTGGCCATCGGTGAGCTGTTATTGGGGATCCATCATCTTGAAGAGTCTAAAAAATTTATTGAGGAGTCCCTTAAGGAAACCCGCCAAGGCCATAACCTGTATGCCTACCTTGGCGGTCTGACCATGCTGAGTTATGTCTATTATCTGCTGAAGGACACTAAGAGAGCCTTTTCCATCCTGAACGAATGTATGGAAGTCAGCCACAGGGCCCAGATGCCCATGCGGCATGGGTATATCCGATTATCTTTTTCTTGGGCCATGGAAGAGGGAAAATTTCCCCACCATCAGGCCTTGGACATAGAAAAGGAGATCGATTTGACTCTCGAGGGGGGGAATATCTTTTCCAAGGGGATTGCCTGGCGTTACCAGGCCCTTTTGCAGAAGCGCAGGGGCCTGCCCGGGCGGGAGGTGATAGGCGGATTAAAACAGTCAATCAAATATCTGGAGGCCTCAGGACATCAAACCCAGTTGGCCCTGTCCAAGATAGAACTGGCCCGGGCCTATCTGGACCTCAAGGATGAAAGAAAGGCCAGGCAATGGGCTGAGCCGGCGGCCAAAGTGCTTCATTCGCAAAATGAGACCCTGGTGCCCGACGATATCCGGATGATTATAACGCATTTCCGAAGCGGGGAAAATCTGCTGGAAGAGATATTGTGTCTGGGCCAGGAACTGGTGACCATCCGGGACACCCGGGAGCTTTTCCGGCGAATCATCTCCGCAGCCAACCGGATTACCGGGGCCGAGCGGGGAGCCATTTTCCTGATGGAGGGTCAGGACCCCGAGAAGGTCATCCTCCGAGCTGCAAAAAATATCACTTCGGAAGATATTAGCCTGCCGGACTTCGAACCATCTATGCAAGTCATCAGGGAAACCTTTAAAACCGGCCAGGGAAGGTTGATGAATTTGGAGGACCAGGATCATTTCGATTCATTGGAACCGAGCGGGATCCGCTCCCGCATCGGGGTGCCCATGATCATCCGAGACACGGTGGTGGGGGTTTTATACCATGACAATCGTTTGCTGCGCAGCGTCTTTAAGGAATCGGATTTAAACGTTCTGAATTATTTCGCCGCCCAGGCGGCCATTGCCATGGACAATGCCCAGGCCTGGAAAACGCTCCAGGACCTGTACGAAAAACAACAGATGGAAAAACGCTATTATGAGGAGCAGTATCTGGAAAGTATCCGCTTTGAGGAATTTGTGGGGAAAAGTCTGGGCATCAAGAAGGTTATAAACCAGGTGGAACAGGTGGCTGGGACCGAGGCGACGGTGTTGATCTTAGGGGAAACCGGGGTGGGCAAAGAGCTGGTGGCCCGCTCCATCCATCGCCGCAGCCCCCGGGGCGATAAACCCTTTATCCGGGTCCATTGCAGTGCCCTGCCGGAAAGTTTGATTTCAAGCGAACTGTTCGGGCATGAAAAAGGGGCCTTTACCGACGCTATAAGCCGACAAATCGGGCGATTTGAATTGGCTCATGGCGGGACCTTGTTTCTTGATGAAATAGGGGATATCTCGATGGAAATCCAGGTCAAGCTGCTTCGGGTGCTGCAGACCAGGGAGTTCGAACGGGTAGGCGGACAGGAAACTGTTCACTCCGATTTTCGCCTCTTGGCAGCTACCAACCGGGACCTGTTAAAGGAGGTCAAGGCCGGGCGTTTCCGGGAGGATCTGTATTACCGGATCAATGTCTTCCCTATTCAGGTACCGCCTCTTCGGGAAAGAAAAGAAGATATCCCCTTATTGGCCCACCACTTTTTAGAGATCCTGGCCAATAAACTGGCCAAACCGATGGAAAAGATTACCAGACAGGAAAGGGAAAAACTGTTGGCCTACGACTGGCCCGGAAATGTGCGGGAATTGGAAAACGTCATCGAGCGGGGCGTCATCCTGAGCCAGGGGCCCTATTACAAAGTCCCGGAATTGGGTCACCATCCCGTCTCTTCTGATCATGACGACCCTTCCCTGAGTTTGAGGGAAAACGAGCGAAACTACATTATCCGGGTGCTTAAAAAAAGCGGGGGAAAAATAACCGGGCCGGGGGGAGCGGCCGAGCGACTCGTCATTCATCCCAATACACTCTATTCACGCATGAAAAAACTCGGAATTCGAAGACAACCCGGGTTTTTGTAATCCTTCATAATCCATTAGCGTTATTCCTGGTTCTTTGGCTTCATGGAAATCTGATAGTCCCTGACCTTTTTATAACGATATATCGTTATAAACCGATATATCGATATTTTTTAAAGATGGGCTCCTTCGGTTAATTCAAGGTAACCTCCTGATTATTCTAATCAAAAAATTCCTGATTCTTTTTGGCATATCAAATGCATCTTTAATGGGCCATAAATTTATTTTTAAAGGGGTAAGAGACCATTGAAATATCCTGAAGGTCTCGTAGCCAAGATTGAACCTTTCTCCATTCATGACGGCCCTGGAATTCGAACCGCAGTCTTCATGAAGGGGTGCCCTTTGAATTGCCTCTGGTGTCCGACGCCTCAGATGCAGAAAAGGGGACCCGAGATCCTGTTTGATGGGGACCGCTGCCGGAAATGCGGGGATTGTATTCCGGTTTGTCCCCGGAAGGTCATAGAAGAAGATGCCCAAAGGGGTATCCGGATTGATCGTAAAATTTGTGATGGATGCGGCCTGTGTGCCGAAAGCTGTCCGCAGGAGGCACTCGATATAACCGGGAAATATTATAGCCTGACGGATCTTATGGCCGAGGTTGAAAAAGACGTCCCTGTCTATAACCGATCGGGGGGCGGTGTAACCGTTAGTGGCGGGGAGCCGATCCTGCAATCCGGATTTGTGGGCGCCTTCCTCCGGCAATGCAAACGGCAACAGATCCATACGGTCCTGGCGACCAGGGGCTTCGCACCCTGGTCAAGTCTATCCACTATTCTGGAGTCCGTGGATCTGGTCTATTTCGATCTGAAACATTTAGAAAAGGTCAGGCATAGAAAGCTCACCGGTGTCGTCAATCAAAGGATTCTGGAAAATATCCGAAAAACGGCTGAGCAGACTTCTATCATACTTCGCATGTCTCTGGTCGCGGGGCTGAACGACAGCGAGGCCGACACGGCCGCCTTGGTTCATCTTGCCAAAAGTTTAGGAAAGAAGATGATCCGTATAGAATTGGCCCCCTATCATCGGGAGGGAGAAGATCTCTATCGTAAACTTGAGCGGGAACATTATCTAAACCGATTGGGCCCTCCCGATGAAGAAACCCTGGCCAGGATAAAGGATACTATAGAATCTTCTGGACTGAACGTTGAGATCGTGGGGTGAACCACGAGGCATGAAAATCGGTTCAAGGTTCAAGGTTCAAGGTCTTAACCCCTGGCACCTTGAGATTAACATCTTGCAACTGTATTTCGGATCAAACCCTCATACCCACGTGGGGGGCCACGAAACATGAAAATGGGTTTTTTCCGAACCTTGAACCTTGAACCCTGAATCTTGAACCGTATTTTCTTATTTGCGAGGAAAGATATGGAGATCTTACTTCAGACCTTAACCAACGGGGTATTGTCCTCTTTGATTTTGATTCTTATCGCCTCCGGGTTATGTCTTATTTTCGGAATACTCAATATCGTCAATTTTGCCCATGGCGAGTTTTATATGTTAGGGGGGTTCGGTATCTGGTGGATTTTCGGAGTCCATCCCATACCGGGGATTCCGATTATGCTTAATTATTTCCTGGCCATGATCGTTACCATGGCCTTTGTGGCTATTGTCGGCATCCTGGTTGAAAAATTTATTTACCGGCCGGTGCATGACAACCATGCTTCCCTCATGATCATCTCCCTGGGGATTATGTTTATCCTGCAGGCCGCCGCCTTGGTCCTGTTCGGACCGGAGGATAAATCGGTCAGGTCTCCATTCGGTGGAATAATCGATTTGGGGCTGCTCTCCTTTTCCAAAGAGAGACTGGCGGCCATGATCTGCGCGGTGGTGGTCATCGTGGCCCTCTATTTTTTTATCAATCGGACCAAAGTCGGCAAGGCCATGCGGGCCGTGGCCGGGGACCCGGAGGCGGCCCTGGTCCAGGGCATCCCCACGGGGAAGATCTTTTCCATAGCCATGGGGGTTTGTTGCGCCATCGCCGGGGCCGGAGGGGT
>JACRBX010000213.1 GCA_016219225.1 Deltaproteobacteria bacterium | reverse complement strand
TCCAAAAAATAGGGGTCCAGATCACAAATGATCGACTTATACCGATTCTGAAATAAGTGTCCAGGCCAAAATGCGGGTCCCGGTTTCTTCAACCAAGTTCCCCATTCGATTCACAAATGCTTTGCGGTCTTCCTCATCCTGGAAGATATCTTTTCCTTCTATCCCCCTCACCATCACGTGATGCAAGGTTCCGGGAACATCTAAACGGGCTTTCCGGGGCATATTTTGTCATTTACTCCATTTCCTCTTCCATGTAAATATTTTTTTTGAACCTAATGGATATCCCCATTTTCTGCTAGGGACTGAAAGAGAAGCAACCCAGCGGCCCATCTTCGAATGGGCTTGAAAGTAGCCGTTCTGCCAGTTCGAGTGGCCATACCGTGCTTGTTTGCAGCTTCATGTGCTTTACTCCTTTTAGAATTTGAACAACACAATATCATGGTCGACCAACACTCCTGTCCGTCGAAAAGCGGGTCAAACGAGGCAAATCTCGGGCGGCGAAGCTGTACCGAGCATTTGCTTGTTCGACAGACGTCCTCTATTTGAGTGATGCTCCTGTTGGAATTATCTTGAGTTTGATCGGTGTCGAGCCCAGGACCAGCAGGCGATAGTCCGTTATCCCTTTTGGAACACTGAAGAGAAGATCGATGTCCAATTTCTTGCCAGAGTCAATGATTTGAGGCACGGTGATAGCTCTTCCGGTTCCGTCTTTTTCGCTGACCGTAAAGGACAGCGTCCCGTGGAGGCCGCAACCATCGCACACATGTGAACAGGGAACGAGGTCTGAAGCTGGCGTCAGTAGAAAAACAAAACTACCGTCAAGCCACAGGTATGGAGGTTTGTGTTCGTCCGGTTTGGCATTGAGCTGGGCCAAACTTCGCTTCACATCCTCTGTTGCCCACAAAGTGTAGGATTTGTCAGCCAAAGGGGACGTATTGCGCACAAAAGCTGTCACTCGCAAGAGATGGAACCCTTGTTTTGGTGTCAAGGTGAACCGGCTAAACGAAACTCCTTCGCTGTACGGAACCTCGATGAATCTTCCGACAACATTTGATACGGCCCAAACAGATGTGACGTCTCGTGATCCAGCAAACACTTTGTTCTTCAAACCCGTCATGGCGGGTTGGGTTTTGATGGATTCCTTGCCGATCTTGTCAGCGACAGTGCTCGCGATGAGTGCGGTGCGGAGGTCATTGGCCCTTGTAGATTGATCGAAGTCGGTCTGGAGTGTCTTGAGAGCTCGCGTTCGGAGACTCTCCACCTTTGTCGAAAGCCACACTTTCTGTGTTTGTGTTGGGCCATCTGTTCCACGGTCCATGACTGATTTGAACGTGAGGAGAGATGATACTGGGTCATCCGCATATAGGCGGACTGCCTCATCAACATCGCCCTTGATCTTATCGTTCCAAGGTTCGGTCGGCCAAGTCTCTGATGTCACACTCGCCGTTTGTCCGAACACGGAACCGGAAAACGATAGGATCACCAAAACAACAGTCACCATCACTGAATTACGCATTGCCAGTTCTCCTTCTTTTGTGACCATTCTGTCGAACGTCACGCCTCACCGGCGGCGTGCCGTACGGTGGAGGCGGTGGTTCGGCGCTTTCATGCCATTCATGTAAGCCAAGTAGTTTTTTCCTCGGTTGTCATGATATCCTGTGGAACAACGACCTGATACGAATGGCCGTCAAGAGGTGGAAGCCATGCGAAGTGGACACACAGATCCACTCTGCCATAAATCGCTTTGTACTCGTGACCAATAACAAATGCAGCTGCGGCTTGACGCTGCTGTGGTGCATTGAACATTCCGTGTTGCTCAAGATGTCCCATGTAGCCTCCAGGTTTAAAGGCGTCTCGGACGGCGGTACGATAAGTCTTGTCAACGACGCTAAGTACGATCAGCGTGTCGTCTTGATTGGAAATAACACTTGAAATGCCTGGCTTCTTCGTGAGGACGCTCGTATGAAGCAGAAGCCATTGTAAAATCTTCTCGCGTTCTAGGTTTTTCCAGAACGGTGCCGTAGACCCGTAGTTATCAGCAGCGCAGAAGTGTTTATGCAGTGATGCTAAATGATCAAGGATAGCCCTTTTGGCCCCAGCCTGCAGAATGATCTCGTCATACATCACTTTCTCTGTATCAGATCGCATAGGCACACCACTGACTACAGATCCTGCCTCTATGGCAGATAATTTCCACCCTAGCAGTCTACAGTAGTCCTGGACGACTTCTTCGCATAGTATCTTTTCACAAATAACAAAGAGAGTTTTAGAAGGCCGCACACACTGTGTGGCGGCAGATGAACAGACAATGCAAGAACCACCTTCGGGTGGAGTTGGGGTTGGTTGCTTTACAGATGAGCGACGGTTCGTATCTTCCTCGGCACTGGGAACTATAGCGCGTCTCGGTTTAAGAAAACAAACGAGTCTACTTAGCATCTTGTTCATTGATCGATTCCTCCTTTGTTGTCGAACATAATATTATGCCTCAATAATAGCATCCCTGTTTGACTCGATCCAGGATGCTATGCCTCAAAAAATTACTTGACTTCCCTTATTTTCATATGCATTTATGAGGCATATGATTCCACTGGAGGAGGGATGATATGCCTCAAACAACTCGTCGGGGGGTGGCGCCATTGAACCCCCAGCCGCGCTGGCCTGATGGATACATTGCCGTACTGCGGGAAGCCGGGGCACAGGAAAAGACCATCCCGCACTGTGTGGCCTGGGTACGCCGGTTCTTTGCAAAACATCCGGGCCGCGGGCGCAGGGAATTGGGCCGGACCGAAATCGAGGCCTTTCTGGCTGAAACGGCCCAACGCCCAGGAGTGTCCAACTGGCAAGTCCAGCAGGCCCGTGACGCCCTGGAATTGTACTACGAGCAGTTTCGGGGCATCGGGCTCCGGGCACGCACCGATTCGATACAGCAAAAAACCCATCACAGACGCCCTCCACTCCAACCGCCAAGCCTGTCGTTAAAGTGCACAGTTTCAACAATGCACGGAAAAGTAATCTCGTAGGGCGCGGTCAGCCCCGTCGATACGCTGTAACCTGTTATTTACGGATTGCACCTTTTGTTCCATCCGTTTTTCCGTTAAACGTCAAGCAAGGAAATTAAAGGCACGATTGAATCTTTTAATTTAATATATTCAATTTATTAGGGCAATGTCAATCGAAAAAAGGATTGTTACTTTAATGGATTTTCCCACTTGATCCCGGGAAAGCGCGAGAAGCCGGTTGCCGGTGGAGATTAACTCACAGCCGTGTTCACTTGCCAGAGCAGCCAGATGCGCGTTCGTTACCGGGGTTGTGCTGGGGGGTAAAGGCTAATATCGCCTTGTAGAAAAAAACTCCTCTTAAACTTTATGCCGGTATTGCATTTTCTAATGGTTCAGAGGCCTTATATTTGATTGGCGTTATGCGCCGCTCAATGTCCAGCCATTTTTGTCGTTTAGCGATTCTAAGATCAAACTCGGACTGGAGATTGAGCCAAAACTGAGCCTCGACTCCAAAATAGCGTTGTAACCGGAGGGCCGTATCAGCGGTAATAGTCCGCTTTCCATTGACGATTTCGCTGATCCTGTTTGGTGGTACCCCAATATTCCTGGCCAACTGGTTAATGCTGAGTCCGACAGGACCCATAAAGTCTTCCCGTAAAATTTCCCCGGGGGGGATAGGTGACAGCAGGTTATTGTTTCCCATCTTATAACACCTCAGTGATAATCAATAATTTGAACCTGGTAAGCGTTTCCATCACTCCATTCAAAGCAAATCCGCCATTGGTCATTGATGCTGATGGCCCATTGGCCTTTTCTATTTCCTCTTAATGCGTGAAATTTGTTACCAGGGTTAAGCCTTAAGGCTTCGAGACTTGGGGCGGCATGCAAGACCATCAGTCGTTTTCTTGACTGACGTTCTATGGCCTGAAAACGACGAGCTCGGTGATCATTGAATAAAGCCTCCGTTTCTCTGCAAGCAAAAGACTTAATCATATCTTGCAAACTATTACGTCTCCCGTAATATGTCAAGAAAAACTTCCATTTGTACCATTTTTCCACAATAAGTCCCGTTTTGCCACACTTTTCCCTGTCACGAATCCCTGCCATAGTTACAACTAATTGAAAATTAACGCTATTTCATCTTGACGGAGCTGGCTTTATTATTGCTATTAAAAATAAGTTTGATGAATTCGTAAAAAGTCTCTCAGACCTGGCCTGGATTCCCGCCTGCGCGGGAATGACGGATTTTTACATAGTCGTCAGGTTTGATTCTCGGCAAAAAAATTATTCGGATATGGAGATATCGGGGTGATCGTAAAAGGAACTGATAAAAAAAGCATTATGATCATCGAAGATGATGCCGAGATGCGATCGTTGCTAATAGATTTTTTGGGGGAGGACGGCTATGAGGTAGAGGCCGCAAGCTCTGGAGCAGAGGCCCTCCGTAAACTTTCTGAACGTTCTTTTGATTTGATTATCACCGACATCCGCATGCCCGGTTTGACCGGGTTGGATATCCTGCCGGGGATCAAAAACCTGCAACCCGGGGTACCCGTTATGGTCATAACGGCCTTTGGCAGTGAAGAAATTTTTCATCGATCCATGGAGAGGGGGGCCACCGCCTATTTGGAAAAGCCCATCTGCTTTAATAAATTGGGGGCCTTGGTTTCCGGGATGGTTTACCAGAATGAAAAAGAGATAAGAGGATAGGAAGTAAATAAATTCATGGAAAGGGGGTGATTCAAAATGAATCCGGTAAGATTGATTAAGTTAGCGGCTTTATTATCCGCACTTTCTTTTTTGTTTGTCTTTGGCATGGGGTGTTCCAATATGAAGGAAGCCACGGCGGCACCTGTTAAGGTAACGCCTGTTCCTCCGGCTGCTCCCCAAGCGGCACCCAAGCCGGCAGTAGACTATGGCAAGATAGAAGGAGCAGCCAAACGGGCCGAATCGGCAGCTACTTTGGCCGAGGCGGCAGCCAAAAAGGCCGAACTGGCCGCCCAAAAAGCTGAGATAGCCAGCGGTAAGGCCGAGAAGGCCGCCGGCAAGGCTGAGGCCATGGCCAATAAGGCGGAGTCCATCTTTATGAAAAAGATGAAAAAGTAACCAACCATCATTTATCCCTTACCTTGAAAGGCCGATGGGTTCTTCTTGAACCCTTCGGCCTTTTTCCTCTCAGGCAAAGGCCTGATAATCACCGGCCAGAAAGCGTTCGACGTAATGTCGCCTGACCGATTCGTTGGCCATCAGCATATCCAGTTGACGGGCGCAGCCCATGAGTTTACCCAGGAGTTCCAGGCCGGCCTCCGAAGACTGCCTGGGATAGCCCCGCAGCCAGGCGGTTACCAGATCTCCCCGGAGGTCCACACTGAAACGGGAAGATAATAAGACATCCCGCAAAAAGCGGGCCCTCAAGTCCCGACGGTCACGACTCCCACCGCCCCCCTGGAAGCGGAAATTAACATAGTTGTTTTCGGTGACCGGTCCGATCAGGCTGTCCACCATGGCATAATGATAGGCCAGACGGATATTGAGGTTCAGATAATCCGGTCCCACCAGCAGGTAATTCGGGTCCCCCAATTTCCGCATGGCCCCCATGTCCTGGCCTAAGGAGGAGACCATGACCGAGGCGAACCCTTTCAAATCGATTTCCCGGCGTCCGGCCCAACTGACCTGGGGATGGACCATGCCCCGCCAGAGGGCCTGGAAGGGAAGGGACCTGATTTCCTCTGGCCGGACTTCTTTTTTGGACAGGGCCTCCGGGGCCAGGGCATTCCCCAATTCCCGGACGTACAGGTCAAGGCCCAGGGAAGAGGCTAAACGGCGGGTAGGCGTTTGCCTTTTCCGGGTCTCCTGGTCCCCCACCTCAAAAAAGGCGGCCACCCCTTTTTCATGGATAAAGCGAATCAGGTCGTTGACCGATTCACAACTTTCCGGTGTGAAATGACGGGCCTGGGGGTCCGTCAAATTCAATTTAAGGATCAGGGCACTCAAAGGGCTTGAAGGACGGTTGATCTTCGGTTGGGCCATTCGGGCCAGGGTCCTTTCCCGGATATCCGGCCAGGGTTGGCCTGTAAATACCTGGCGATGACTGGCATCCAGACCGATCATGGCCCCTGAAGTGAGCTTTTCCGTGGCCCCTGACAGTCCGAACAAAGAAGGGACGGCAAATTCTCGGAGCAGAGTTGCGGCATGGCCGGTGGGCTGCCCCTGCTCAGCAATAAAGCCGGTCAAAAGGGGAAGAACCGAGGCGATCTCCGGGACGGCCTGGGGGACCACCAGGATAACCCCTTCGGAAACCAAAGGGAATTCCCTGGGATCGAGGATAACCTGGACCGGGGCAACGGCCCGGCCGGGGAAAATAGTCTGGCCGCCGGACAGGATGGGCCGTTCCTGCGGGATGGTACCCCCCTGTTCCGAAGGGGCAATCAACTTCAAAGCTCTAGCCTGGAGGATCCAGATTTTTCCCTTTTGATCTATGGCCCACTCCATATCCTGGGGGCCGCCAAAATGCCCCTCTACGGTTAAGGCCAGCGCAAAAAGCCTTTGGATCTCTTCCGGGTTAAGGGAAAAAGCCTCCTGCTCGGCCGGACTGTTTTCAACCCTTTGGACCTGGGACGGGTCTCCCCAAATAAGACGGGTCTTTTTTAAGACCCCTTGGGATTCCACCTGTCCGGGGTCTTTCCGGTCTACCCGGAAGAGGTCAGCCGGGGCCAGACCGGCCACCATATCGCCGGCCAACCCCCAGGTGGAACTGATAAGCAGTTGATCCTGGTCGGGTTGGGCCGGGTCCTGGGTATAGATGACCCCGGCACTTCGGGCCTCGATAATGGGAATGAATAATACGGCCATGGGAGTGGCCACTTCGGTAAACCCTCCCATAAGGCGGTAGGTTATGGCCCGCTCGCTGAAGCGGCTGGCCAGGACCCTTTGATAGGCCGCAACCAACTGGGAGGGGGGGACATTTAAAAAACTCTCGAATTGTCCGGCAAAGGTTAACGTCCCGTCTTCCCCGATGGCACTGGACCGGACCGCCCATCTCTGAACAGGGGGCCCAAAGGCCGCACCCGCTTCCCGGATGGCTCCGGCGATGGGCTGGGGGACATGGGCCTTGAGGAGGATATCCCGGATCCGGTCGGCCTTGGCTTTAAAGCGTCCCCGGTCGCTGCTCACCTCGAGGGTATCCAACAGGGCGCGGATCTCGGCAGCCAGGACCGGATCGGACATGAAGGCCTGATAGGCCTCAGCCGTAACGGCAAACCCCTCGGGTATGGCCTCGGGCAGGATTTTTTTTAGTTCCCCCAAATGGGCGGCCTTGCCCCCCACTTCCTGGGTGTGGCCCAAACCGATTTCGGAAATCTTTCTGACCCAGGTTGGCTCGGCCCCTTTCTGAGAGGTTTCCAGGGATTCCTGGATGGACTGCTCCAGCTTTAAATAAGCCGCATACAAGGCTTGAAACCGGCCGTTGGCTAAATAATTAAGGTCTTCAATCATCAGAAGGGTGCCTTCCAGCAAGTCCCGGATCTGATGTTCCAGAGAGGCCGAGCCCAGGGGTAAAAACCGCAGGTCTGCCTCCAGGTCAGCCATGATTTCTAAAAGACGGCTGTTCCCGCCTAAAAGGGATTGAAGCCCCTGATATTTCTGTCGGGCCTCCATAATTCCTGCCCCGGATGCACTCCTCTTGAGGATCGGTTTGGGGTCCATCAACTATTGGGATCAGGTCGGGAAAGACCTTTGTATCCCATTGATTCGGCCGCCTTGACTATAACATCTCTCAAGTCACCGGGCTTAAAGGGCTTGGCAATAAAATCAAAGGCTCCCTTGCCCAGGGCTTCCCGGGCGACCTCCACTGTGGCATAGCCGGTGATCATGATCACCCTGGTCTCTGCCGATCGGTCCTTGACCTTTTCCAGGATCTCAATGCCGTCCATATCATCCATGCGGATATCCGTCACGACGATATCAAAGGTCTTTTCCTGGATCCGCTCCAGGGCCTTGACCGGATTTTCAAAAACTTCGACCTCTGCTCCCATCTTGGCCAAGGCCGGTCCCAAACGTTTCCCCACAATAGGTTCATCGTCCAGGATGAGAATCTGTATTTTCTTTTCCATTTCCTGCCTCCTTATCGGGTCTGCGCCTTCTTCCGGAAAAAGGTCCTGCCCGATTTTGATCATTAATGAACTCCCCAGGCAATACCGGTCTTCTTCAGAAGACCCCTGATTTCATCAGCCGATTTATTATCGTAATATACCTCAAAGAGGGCTTGATCTTTCCGCCGATCCCAGTCAAACCAGTCGGCCCAGGCCTCCATCCCCGGCCGGAGTTCAGGCCCCCCTTCCCAATGGAGAAAAAAATGATTTGATTTCCGGATAGTGGTCAAGACCGCATCTACCATGATCTTTTCTGAAGGCGAGGAATTCATCAGAAAAAGGGTGCTTCGGTCAAAGACCAGGAGCATTGGAGAAGGGTTATCCCCGGAAAAGGCTCCCAAAAGCAAAGGGGAGGGCTCCGGTTTTTCCCCAAAGGGATTTCCAAAGAAAGCCGGCCTTTGGCCTGTAGGGCCGGGGTTTCCCGTCTTCGATGCGGGTTTCGTCCTGAACCCCATTTCCCCCAGGTCAACCGCATAGAGGGGAAAAGGCCCCTTGATCTGGAAGGCTGTCCCCTCTTTTATCCATTGGGGCCCGGCCTGGGTCGGGATGAGCCGGTCCAGGACCCGATCATGGGCTTGATATAATCCCTGGCGCAGGGTCATCGCGGTCTGTGCTTTTCCCCCTAACGGCCCCGGGCCCTTTGGCACATCCTGCGGGTCCAGCAGATTCAGAAGGCCTTTGATCATCCGGTATTCCGGTTCTTTCAGCAGGGCCTTCAGTTCCTGAAGGCCGGATTCTTCCTGCAGGGCCATCCATTCCCGATCGGCCGGCTCCTGTTCCATCAAAGGTTCCGCTTCTAAAGCCCCAAAGGTGATTCCGGGGCAGGGTTCCGGCAGGACCTCCCGGCGGTCCGGGGTCCAATGTTGAAGATAGGCCGTAGCGCACTCTTTTAACTGGTCTAACCAGGGATACATCCCGTCATCCCCATCCTTTTCCAGCAGGCCTTGATCGTAAGGGACTTGATAAATACTAAAATACCGTTTATAATGTCTTCAAACTTCAAATCAGGAGGCATTGAATATGAAGACATCGATCCAGATTCGCAACGGAGTATCCTCACAGATTGTGGAATTGATTGTTCGTCTGATTGAATT
>JACRBX010000212.1 GCA_016219225.1 Deltaproteobacteria bacterium | reverse complement strand
TCGAGGCCGAGGGTCTTGATGACCGGCGCCAGGAGGGGCAGGATGATGAGGGTGATCTCGATCCAGTCCAGGAAGAAGCCGAGGAAGAAGACGAATCCGAGGATGGTTATGATCTTACCGTAAGGACCGAAGGGGATGGCGTTCAGCACCTTGGTGATGAATTCGTCCCCGCCGAGGGTCCTGAGCACCAGGGCGAAGATGGTGGCCCCGATGAAGATGGCCATGATATAGGCCGTGGTGTTGAAGGTGCCCTTCAAGACGCTCTTGATCACGCCCAGGTTCAGTTGCCTGTTGATCAGGGCCAGGATGGCGGCCCCTAAAACGCCGACCCCGCTGGCCTCGGTCGGGGTGCAGACCCCGGCAAAGATGGAGCCGAGCACGGCCAGGATGAGCGATCCGGCCGGCAGCACCGACTTGAAGACCTCCCAGAGGATCCGGCCCAACTGAAAGGGCTTGCGCTCCGGATCGAGGGGCATGGTCTGGGGCTTTATAAAACCGAGAACCACGATATAGATGATATAAAGGACGCCCAGGATCAGCCCCGGGATCATGGCGCCCATGAAGAGGTCGCCTACGGAGAGGGCCAGTTGGTCGGCCATGATGACCAGCATGATGCTCGGCGGGATAAGGATCCCCAGGGTACCCGAGGCGGCCACGATCCCGGTGGCGATCGGCTTGGTGTAGCCCTGTCGCAGCATGGCCGGCAGGGTCAGCAGGGCCAGAAGGGTGACGGAGGCCCCGACAATGCCGGTCGAGGCCGCCAGGACGATGCCGATCAGGGCCACGGTGATGGCCAGGCCGCCGCTCAATTTTCCGAAGGCCTCCTGCATGGCCTTCATCATCTTTTCGGCAATGCCCGCCTTGTCGAGCATCAATCCCATAAGGATGAACATGGGGATGGCCACCAGGATCCAGTTGTCCATGATCTTGTAGATCCGGTTGACGGCCATGCCCAGGACGGTAATATTGAGGCCGGTGGTCGTTCCAATAAGGTGGTCGGCCAGAAACCCGACGACCGCAAAAAGGACCCCGGTGCCTCCCAGGGCCCAGGCCACCGGAAAGCCGGTGAATAAAAAGGTAATAAAGGTCCCAAACATGGCCACAACGAGGATATCATTTGGCTGCATGGCGTTTCACCTCCGCTGATGATTTCCGGCCGGTCCCGCCCTTCAGAGAGGCCACCACCCGGGTCAGGCGGGCCAGGGTCGCTGTCAGGAGCAGGAGAAAGCTGATGGGGATAAGCGACTTGATGGCCCAGCGATAGGGGAGGCCCATGGGGGCGTCCGAACTCTCATTGACCTTCAGCGAGTCATATACATAAGGCAGGCCTTGGAGGATGACGACAACGATAATCGGCAGGAGCAGAAAGACAATCCCGAAAAGCTCCCAGCGGCTCTTCCATTTTTCAGACAAATGGACATGGATGACATCGATCCGTATGTGGGCGTCGCTGACCACGGCATAGGACAGGCCGATCATGAAGGCCATGGCATAAAGGTGCCACTGGATTTCTTCGAGTATCACCAGGCCCCGGCCGAAGACATAGCGGAGAATAACCTGGAGGATGATCACACCGACCAGAACGGCGTTGATCCACATGGCGGCATTGCCGATGCGGTTAATGAAGCCGTCGAGGGCATCGGCAAATCGGCTGGGTGTTTCTTTTATTTTGGTTACCATCTATAACTCCCTTTTTAAACGCTTGGTCAAAGTACAGCGCAGAGTTTTGTGGATTAAGTCAGGGCGAAAACAGCATTCAGGGGTCAGGGATCGGGGATCGGGAAAAACCGGTTACCGTATCTGCCCTACCCCCACCCTTCCTTTTGTTACGGGAGCAGATTGGAAATCCGCTCCCGTAACTTGAGGGTAGGAATTTCCTAATTTAAAATTCCCGACTACCTGGACAGGAAGCCCAAAGACGCCCACAAGTCATAATCCTTATCAAAGGTTCGGAAATCCTCCCAGACCTTTTTGAAGAAGGGGTCCCTGGCCGCTTCGGCGGCGGCTACATCATGCCAGGTCTTCTTGTAGAGATCGAGCATCTCCTTGGACCATTTCATGTTTTTTACATGTCGTTTCTCGGCGTTTTCCCGGATGACCTTGCCCTGGATGGCTTCGGTGTGGGCAAAGCTGTCGGCTACGCTGGCCTTGCAGGTGACCTCGATGATCTTCTTCTGGTGGTCGCTCAGGCCGTTCCAGACCTCCTTATTGATCAGCAGCTCGAAGGTCGTCGCCTGCTGGTGCCAGCCGGGATAATAGTTATACTTGGCGATCTTGAAAAAGCCCAGCCGCTCGTCGATGGCCGGCATGGAGAATTCCGTGGCGTCCAGGGCCCTCTTCTCCAGGGCCGGGAATATCTCGCCGGCCGGCAACAGACTCACCGAGACCCCTAATTTTTCCATGACCTTTCCACCCAAACCGAAAAAGCGCATCCGCATACCCTTGAGGTCAGCGGCCGACTTGATCTCCTTGGTAAACCATCCCGAGGTCTCGGGGGCGATGATGGCCGCCAGGAGGACCTTGACGTTGTAACCGGCCTTGTCGTACATCTCCTGGTAGAGTTTCATCCCGTTGCCGTAATAAAACCAGGCCAGGTATTCCCCGGTCTCCGGTCCGAAGGGGACGGCCGAGAACAGAGGCGCGGCCGGGAGTTTGCCTTCCCAATAACCGGCAGTACTGTAGCCGGCGTTTACCTTGCCTTTCGATACGGCGTCCAGGACTTCGAAGGGGGCCACCAGCTTGCCGGGCTCAAAGACCTTCATCTTGACGCTGCCGTTACTGGCCAGCTCGATATTGTTGGCAATGTACATGATCCCGTCACCGAGGCCGGGCAGGTTGGTCGCAAAGGCCACCGGCACCTGCAGCAAAACCGGTTTTTCCTCCTTAGGCGCAGCCAGGGCAGCCACTGAAGATACCGCGAGAATTGCGACAAGCGCTACAACACAAAAAAAATACCGTTTCATACGCTCCTCCTTAATTTGGATTTATTTTTTGGCTCTTACTTTGGAGGAAGGGAATAAAGAAAAAAATCGGTCTCTGTCTGATTTTTTGTATAGGGGTTTGTCCTATGAGGAAGGGAGATGGGGCTTAAAGATACCGGGCCGGGGGGCGGCGGCAGCTCTGTAAAACAGGGGCCGGGGAATTTCCGGAGGCTCAGTCGGTCAGGCAGACCAGACCCAACTTCAGCGCATAGTTGGTCAGTTCGGCGTTGGACTTCAGCCGCATCTTTTCCAGGATGTGGGTCCGGTGGGTGCTGACAGTCTTGACGCTCAGGCACAGTTCTTCGGCTATTTCGCCCACGGTCCGGCCCCTGGCGATCAGGCAGAGGACCTGGTATTCCCGGTCCGAGAGCCGTTCATGAAGCGGGCGATCGGGTTCCGGGTCGAGGTTAAAAAGGAGCTTCTCGGCTATGGAGGCGCTGATGTAGCGCCCGCCTCCCGAGATCTTCCGAATGGCCCCGATCAGCTCTTCCGAGGCACTCGCCTTGGTGATGTAGCCGTAGGCCCCGGCCTTGATGGCCCGGACCGCATACTGCTCTTCCGGGTACATGCTCAGAACCAGGACCCGCAGTTTCGGCTTCTGACTTTTTAAAAGCTTCAGGGTTTCGAGTCCGCTCAGCCCGGGCATGGCGATATCGAGCAGGAGGAGATCATAATCGTTTTTAGAGACCTTTTCGAGGACCTCCTGGCCGGAGCTGGCCTCGCCGGACACCACCATGTCTGGGACATCCTCAAGGATCTGGCGCAGCCCTTCACGGAAGATGGCGTGGTCATCGGCGATGAGTAGGGTTATCATGCAGGGTCCGCCTTTCTGAATGGTATGTTTACCAAAAGGGTGGTGCCCTTCTCCGGTGAACTGTCGATCGTCATGGTGCCGCCGAGAAAACGGGCCCGTTCCTTCATGCCGATCAGTCCGAAGGAAGCATGGCTGGCCTTCTTTTCATCCGGGATACCTTTTCCGTTGTCCCGGACCTCGAGCCGGACGGCGGCATCATCCTTTTCGAGCCGGACCTCGACCCGGGTGGCCTGGGCATGGCGGATGACGTTGGTCAGGGTCTCCTGAAAAATGCGGAAGACCGCGGTGGCCACATCCTGATCCGGGACCGTCATGTCGGGAGGGACCGCAACCGTAAAATCAATCCCGGTCTGATCCTTGAATTCCTGGGCCTGCCACTCAATGGCGGCCGCCAGACCAAGGTAATCGAGCACCCCCGGCCGCAGGGCCGAGGATATCCTCTGGACGGTCCGGATGGTACTATCCACCAGACCCGACATGATATCAATCTTTTCCCGGAGCGGCCTTTGATCGTCCAAAAAACGTTTTTTCAGCCAGGCCAGATCCAGCTTCAGTTTCGAAAGCACCTGCCCGAGTTCGTCGTGGATCTCCCGGGCGATGTGCCCCCGCTCCTCCTCCCGGGCGGACTGGATATGGGCTGAGAGGCTCCTCAGCTCTTCCCGGGAATTCCGCAGCGCTTCTTCCACCCGCTTCTGTTCGGTGATGTCCCGACCGATGGTCTTGGTTCTGACCAGCCGGCCCTGGGCGTCGAGCTCGATAAAGACGTTCAGGCTGGCGGTGAAGGTGGACCGGTCCTTTCTGACGAACTCCCTTTCCAGGCCGAAGAGGGCCCGGTGCTCGGTCAGGGTCGAAAACTCCTTTTCATAGGTCTTCTGTGAATCGCCGGTCAGAAAGTCGGCCACCGGCCGGCCGATGATCTCCTCTTTGGTATAGCCGAGCATGGCCGCTTCGGTGGCATTGCAGTCGATGATGATCCCCTCACTGTTGATGGAATGGTACATGTCGGGGGCAGTATCATAGAGGTTGCGGTATTTCTCCTCCGATTCCCGGAGTGCCTTTTCATAGCGTTTCCTGAGCGAGATATTGACCAGCAGGATGACGATAATCAGGGACAGGCTGACGATGATGGCGGCACTGAACAGGATGAACTTTTTGTAGCGGGCATAGAACGAGTCGGGGAGATGGATGAGAATGCTTTCCTTTGGAAGATCGGAGGGTTTGACTTGAAAGCGCTTCAACTGGAGATAATCGAACATGTATCGGTTGGGACTCTCTTTGACAACGGAAAGGTTCCGGACCTTCTCCCCATTCAGGATCCGCAGGGCGATTTCAGCGGCGGTCCGGCCCTGGTCCCCTCCGCTGGTCAGCATGCCGCCCACGATCCCTTTACCGAGGTAGAAATCCCAGACCCCGTAGATGGGCACCCGCGCCTGTTTGGAAATAAGGGCGATGCTTTGATTATAGTCGTAGACATTACCGGACCGGTCCCGGTTGAAGGTCATTAAAAGAATAATATCGCCCTTCGACAACTGTCTGACCTCATCGAGGACTTCAGGCATGTCGAAATCTTCCAGAAAAACAAAACCGACTTTCCCTTTAAATTCGGGTATCACCTCTTCCAGTATCCTTTTGTTCGCCAGGCCGGTCGTGGTCCTGTCATTGATGACCCAAACCCTCGAGGTATCGGGATGGAGGCAAAGGGCGGTTCGCAGGGTATTCGGTATATCGAAGGCCTCGACCACTCCGGTGATGAGATCCTTGCGGCCCGCCCGATCCGAATCTTTGAAGTAGTTGACCCCGCAAAAGACGGCCGGCACTCCGGGAAAAAGGACCTGATGGTATTTGAGGTAGAAGTTGAAGGCGTCGTCGTCCGTTACCAGTACGACATGGAAGGCAATGGAGGCGTATTTTCGCTTCAAAAGCCGGAAGAACCCGCTGTAATAGGCGTCATCGGAGATCCTTTTGGTATCCATGTATTCGGTATGGACGTCAATATCCGGCAGACGGGACTTCAGAACCGAGAGGATCCCGTTGTCCTCACTGTCTGTCCATTCAAGCCCCTTGTGATAGGAATGTAGAATCAGGATGTGCTTCTTGCTGTCGTCCGCGGAAGCCGGGCCGCATAGCGGAGCCAGGGAAAAGACGATAGAGCAGATAACGGCCGAAAGGCCTGCCGTGATCAACCGTTCCGGCCAGCGCGAGGCAAGACGAAAAAATTTTCCCCAGAACCAGGTTCCGAATAGCGTCGCTTTCGCTTGCTCTGGGGCGGCCCATTTCACGGGGATCTCCCTTTCAATTCTAACCAAAGATATTTGAAAATGGGTCTTTAAACCGGTTCTCCAAGATTAGTGGCCGTACTCAATTTTTTGAAACGATGCTGGATACTGATAAACCTTTATCTCGAACGCATTAGTAACTAAAGAATATAATTCTACGCAAAATGGATAGAATTTCTTAAAGAACACACCTTGGACCCGGACCAATTGAGGTTTTTTTAACATGTTTTGCATATCCAAAATCTTGGTTCCGGCTGGTCCGGGTTGGGTGAATTATCCAGCATCCGGCATCGCTACTTCAGAAGCGGTTGATCCTGGTAGCACCCCTTTTTCGTCATTCCCGAATGTCTTTATCGGGAATCCAGATTTTTTAAGAAAATGCAAATCAAAGTCCCTGGATTCCGCTCCCCGATTAAGAACGTCGGGGACAAGCTTAAGGCATGCCGGAATGACGGAAAGAGGGGCACTGCTCACCTGGTCGACAAAACTTTATCGCTGCTGATTGATTATGCGTCCTAAACAGCTACTAAATTGGGCCTGGTTCCGGAAATTAAGAGACCTTAATCACCAGAGCCGCACCCGTATCACCGGCGGCACAGCCGGCAAAGAGTCCGTAGCCTCCGCCGATCTTTACCAGTTCCTCGATCAACTCGACGGTACAGCGGGCCCCGGTCGGGCCTTGAGGATGCCCAAAAACTAAAGAGCTTCCATAATTATTAAAGATCCCTTCCGGAATCTGCATCTGTTTACCCATCACGATATCGTTAACGGAAAAAGGATTGTGGGTCTTGACGGCCGCCAGATCTTTTACTTCGATCCCGGCGTTCTTTAAAGCCATTTCGGCGGCCGGTGTGACGGCCGCGGCCATGTGGGCCTTTTTGGCCCGGGCATAGCCATAACTCAAGAGTTGAATGGTCACCTCTTTCTTCTGGCCGAGTTCTTTGGCCCGCTCCTTGGTGGTAATAATCATCCCGGCATTCCCATCAGCCGGATGGGTCTGGGCCCCAAAAGAAATGCAGCCCCCGGCAATGACCGGTTTGAGCGGGGCCAGACCTTCCGGGGTACAAGGGGAAATCCCCTCATCCGTTTCTATGATATTCGTCTTCTTTTTGGAAATTTGAACCTCCACCGGAATCATATAACCCTTTTGGAATTCCCGGTCATTGGCCAGACTCATTAAATACTGTTCATAGCGACGAACGGCCATGGCGTCCGATTCTTCTTTGGTCACACCGCCGCACAGGACCGCCACGTTTTCGGCGGTCTGGACCATGGCTTGTCGGGCATAGGGATCCTTATTGAAATTGTCCATCATCCAGTTCTCGCTGATCACTTCCCCCCCGGGACCATTCGGGTTGGGCCAGATGGTATGCGGACCATTGGAACAGCGGTCGGCGGTGGCTACCAAGACATTTTGATACATCCCCGATTCCACCCAAAGTCCTCCGGTATAAATGGAAGTGGCACTGGTGGCGCAGGCCTGACTGAGGGTCGGCCCGCTGATCTTGTCGTTCCCCAGCAGGGCACAGAACCAGGGATTGGCATAAAACCAGGCCGGTTGCCCGATGGTCATGCCCAGAACGCAACCGTCAAAAATATCCGGGCCGAGGCCCCGCAATTCTAAAAATTTGCGGGCCGTTTGAGCCGCTAATTCAATGGCGTTCAGGTTCTGAAAAGACATCTGCCAGCGGGAAAAGGGTGAAGACCAATAGCCTTTATAAGGGATGAAAGCTTTCTCAAACATTAGAACCTCCTTGTTCAATAGGGATTTAGCTTTGGAAAATCTTAGAAAATATAGGAAACTGGATCGGGCCTGTCAAGAGAATTCCATCACGATCAATATCACCTATTAAGCCCTCATGCCTCGGGCGCACCACGAAGCATGAAAAAGGATTTCGCCGACCCCCTGACCCCTGACCCCCGATCCCTGGTCCCCTGAAGCTTATTTTCGAACGAACCCATCTTATACCGGATTCAATTTAAAGGCCCAGAGTTTGCTGCCCAGAAAATTGCTCAGGGTCGTTATAAAAATGGCCATGAGTTGGGCCAGGATCTTATGCCAGTGCCAGGAGTCCACCAGGGTCCACAGGACGGCCATATTGATCCCGTAACTGATCAGGGTGACCATTGCATATCTCAGATACTGGTCCCTTATGGCCTTGATCCCCTGGTTGTGGGTCTTAAAGGTCCAGCGCAGATTCAGGATGAAATTGTTGGTCATGGCCACCAGAAATGAAAAGGTGGCTGATAGAAGATAATGGAAATGCAACAAATAAATAGAACCTGAATAGACCGCCAGATTGACGAAGACCCCGCTGCCGCCCACCAGGGCGAAACGGACAAACTGGTTTCCGGTATGGCCGGTGGTCATCAGGCTATTAAGAATATAAGCCCGATTCAGTTTTTTGGAAAATCCTTTGATGCGATTCAATGGCCCTCCAGGAATGGCAGGAGATGGGCTTTGAGCCTTTCCCTGTTTTTTTCCAGGGAGAGGTCCTGGAGCCTCTCCTTTTGCCCTTTGACAATATCTTCTCGAAGACCTTTATCTTCCAGAACCAGGGCCATCGTTTCGGCAATCTCCTCCCAATTTTTTTGGGCCAGGCCGACACCGGAGCCTCCCAGGGTCTCCGGGATGCCTCCGGTCAGATAGGCGACAATCGGGATCCCGAAAAACATACTTTCCATCAGGGGGACACAGAACCCTTCGTGTTCACTCAGACAAAGATACAGATGGGCCGAATGATAATAGGTGATCAGTTCCCGAAAAGAGGCAAAGCCGGCAAACAGGACCTTTTGGCTTATGGCCAGCTCTTCAATCATGTTTTTGACGGCCCGGCTATAGTTGCGGACGCCACTATCCGTTCCGACCAGAATCAGGCGGCTTTCGGGAAAAAGGCGTTTCTGGAACAGATAAAAGGCCTTGACCAGGTCCTCGATCTTTTTCTGGGGAACCAGCCTTCCCACATGAAGGATATTGACCTTTCCGTCTTGAAGCTTTTTCTTCAGAGCCGCCTCCTGGGCCAGGTAATAGTTTTTAAAATCCACCAAAATAGGTAACACCCCGGTCTTTCGAAAACCCGCCTGCTCCAGATCCCGGCGGTTAAAATCCGAAACCCCCAGGGCCAGGTCGAAGTAAGGGGCCAGGTTAGTTAATTCTTCATAACCCCAGGCACAGCGTCTCTCCACTTCGATATTAATCCCTTTAAAAAAATGGGCAGGGGTGATGTTATGATAGATCAGGATCTTGCGGTCCGGAAGCCCTTTTACGAACTCCGACAGTTCGGAGCCGATGGAGAAATGAAATATCAGGATGTTTTCAGGACTGCTGATTTCCTTATATTCCCAGGGTGGACGGGCCGCTCCGGTTAATTTAGAATGAATATGTTGGGCATAAATTTCCGAGTCGTATCCAAAACCTTTCAAGGCCTTCTGGATTTCCAGGACATCATTGCCGATGGCATCTCCATACCCGAAATCCGGGAGCATCTGGTGAATGGAAACTTTATGCTGTCTTGGCCGATTTTTCACGGCTTCCTCCTCCGCTCCGGCTCCCGGGGAGGCCCCCAGGACCTTCCAGGTTTGCTGTATCAACTCCATGTAGCGTTGACTGATTAAATCCCAATGGAAATGGGAAAGACAATACTCCCGGCCATTTTGGGCCATTTTCCGGGTCGCCTCCGGGTGATCCAGTATTTCCTGCAGGCAGGCTTCAAATTCGAGATAATCCCCGAAGAATAATCCTCCCTGGCTGTTTTTGCAGTGTTCCACGGTTACCGGACAATGGGCATTGACCAGGATGGGGGTCCCGCACAGCCAGGATTCCATAATGACAATAGAAAAACTTTCCATCACCGAAGGCTGGCAAAACAGGGTGGCCCCGCCATAGGCATCATATTTGTCCTGTTTGGAAACAAAGCCCAGATCCAGGATGTCCTCCTGCCAGCCGGGGGGAATCTTGACCGCCAAATTGCCGATTAAAATCAGCCTCAAGTTGGAAGGGTGGCGTTTTTTATATTGGGCAAAATAGTTCATCAACAAAGGCGTGTTCTTTCCGGCATCCCTTCGGCCGGCATAAAGGAGGTAAGGGTCCTTCAGGTGATAGGTGTGTCGAAAGCGTTCACCATCCGATTGGATCTCCGTATCAATGCCTTCGCCGAAAAGATGGCATTGGGACTCCTTCAGAAAATACAGGGCCTGTCCTAATTTCATTTCGAATCGGGTGTGAAAAATTAGTCCCCGAATCCGGTGGAACAACTCACCCAGGATTTCCAGACGGGCATAGCCTTCATCGTGCAGGCAGGGGATGATGAAGGAGCGGTTCGGATAGATCCGGGCCCCGTAATAGGTCGTACTGAACAGGTACGGAATAAAAAATAAAAGATAGGCCGGACCCTGCCGGGTGATGTGTTGATACAGGGCCGGGCTGTTGATCATGTGTTGGAAAAAGAGATCTTCTTCCTCCCTGGAAAGCTTTTCTCCGGCCAGGATGCGCCGGTTCAGGCTATCAAAAAGTTCACCGTTTCGGGGGCCGACCGGGAATCGTTTGACCAAAACCCCGTTGACCGGGTAATCTCCGGCAGGGTAATCATTGAACGCCCAATTCCCTTCGAAATCCTTGACACAGGTTGTCCAGACCTCGACCGCCACTCCTCGTTGATGGAGGTTTTCTACGGTTCTCCGGGCCTCGGCTTCGGCGCCTCCGGGGATATCGGCCCCGTACCAAGGACAGATAAAAGCGATTTTCATTACTTATACCCCAACACGGCATAATCTTGAAATCCATACAACAGGTCATTAAGCTGCCGGGTGTTTATGTTTGAAACCCGGGCCAGTTCATCCTCATAAGAATCATCTTCCCGGCGAACCATCTCCTTCAGCTTCATCTCCTCGGGAAAAGGGGAGACATAGAGGAGGTCCACCTTCCGAAAGCCCAGGGATTCCCAGAGAAAGCGGACCGCCTCGGGATGGATCGGATTGTGGTGGGAAAGATCCAGATAAAAGGCCCCGCTGAAGGTGCTCAGGCACTGGGGATTAATGGTCTCGGCCAACAGGACCCCACCGGGGTACAGCTTGGCAAAACTCAGCCGGACCAGGTCCCGGAGGGCTTCAGGATCCAGATGTTCAATGACCTGGGATAAAAAGATCCCTCCCAGGCTCTGATCCTGCAACCCCTTTAAATAGACCAACCCATCACCATGAATAACTTCCAGACCTTTGGACTTACCCTGGCGGACCATTTCCTGATTGGTATCCACCCCGGAAGCCGGGATTTGAGCTTCTTTCAAAAGCTCCAAAAATTCCCCCCGACCGCAGCCGATATCCAGGACCGGCCCTTTATCCTTGAAATAAGACAGATAATATTTCTGTTTCCACTTAATTTCTTCCTGGCTGCCGCGATGCAGGTCTTCGAAGTGAACATATTCCGGTTCCCGAACCCTTGATTTCAGCTCGACCATTCGGCCGGCCGTCTCTTCTGACGGATTTTTCATCTCCTTAACTTGAGACAAGACCTCTTCAAAAACATTTTTTTCGGCCCTGAGTTCCTGGCGGATGGCCTCTAAAGAGTCGGACATCTGGTCCGATCTCTTTTCCAGAAGGGACAAGCGTTTTTCCTGAAGGGCCAGTTGTTTTTCCTGGGTAGACCATCGAAAACGTACATCCAGGGCCATTTGATTCAGCAGGTGCACCAGTTCCACATTAAAGGCCACCTGGTGTTTAAGGATCATCTGAATATAAGGATCGGTAACTTTACGAACAACCTTTTTGAATCCGGTAACCAGGGCCCCCAGGAGTTTGCGATGGGAGGTAAATTCCGGGGGTCTTAAGGTGTTGTAAAGATAATTGACCTGGGATAAATGGTATTGCATAACGCCTTCCTGAGATTCCCCATTTTCGGATTGGATCTGAAGGGTCATCCGTTCAATCCCTTCTAATTCTTCGGGAGAATAGGCCCCCATCTTTTTTTTCTCCTCGATACGGGCGCGGATCCGCTCCATTATTCGGTCCACATCGATGGCTTGTTCCAATTTATCCCCTGATTCCATAAAAAACCTGCTTTCTAATCTATAATCCAACGGTGGGGGATCCGATAGATCCCGGTATCTTTTTTGGCCGAACGGACGGCAAAGGAAGAACACCCGCTCTGGTAATCGTAGGCATGCCCGTCCCGGGCATGAACAGCCACATCCAGGAGGTAAGACCCTTCAACCAGGTGAACCTTTTCAAAGGCCACCCCTATCCGACCGACATACGAAAGGGGCGGCAGGGATATTTCATCCAACTGGGTATTGGTCCCGTAACAACAGGTCCCCTTCCCATCGAATAGGGCCACCCCGAAAACCACATCCGGGGTATGACGATGGACCTGAAAGTTGATTTCGACCAAAAGGTCCTCTCCGTCTTGAAAAACGTGCCTTTCCTGACCCCGATCATCCAGCAGCCGAACCCCGATGATTTCTATGTCCCCGTTGCCCCAGCGACTTCTGGAAATAAACCGCTCTGTTCCATTACAAGCCGCCGTTTCCTCTTCTTTAAATCGGGCATCGTCTCTACGGGCCACCTCTTGCCTATAAGCGTCTATCACCTGCCGGGGGTCTCCCTGGGTCTGGATA
>JACRBX010000211.1 GCA_016219225.1 Deltaproteobacteria bacterium | reverse complement strand
TGAACATTACCATTATGCGGGTATTTGTCAGGCTTAGAGAACTGTTGGCCAATCACAAAGAATTAGCTGTCAAGTTGAAGGAATTGGAAGACCGGATTGAAGACCATGATGAAAAAATTATGGCTATCTTCAAAGCCATAAAACAACTCATGGCCCCGCCGGAGACCAAGAAGAGAAAAATAGGGTTCCATCTGAAGGAGAAGCAGGCAATATATGGGAAAATAGCCCGGCAAGGTTGCAATGCTTCCTATTCCAAGTCGGGTTGATTATACTCCATGAAAAAATATTGAGAGGATATCCTGCCGTGCTTTATGGAAAATACAATTTCCAGCTTCTATTAGAATCCGAAGCCCTCCTTCCGCCTTTTAAGGGGTCCACCTTCCGGGGTGTCTTTGGTGTGGCTCTGAAAAAGGTGGTCTGCGCTCTCAAACGGCAGGAATGTGAATCCTGTCTGCTCAGAGAACAATGTGTCTATACAACGGTTTTTGAAATTCCTTCCGGCGAAAACTCAAAAGGCACCCCATCCCCTCCCCATCCCTTCATCATCGAACCGTCCCTTGACAGCCAGACCCATTTCCAGGCCGGGGAAGGGTTTGATTTTAATCTGATCCTTTTGGGAAGGGTCAATGATTATCTTCCCTATTTTGTTTATGCCATTGAACAAATGGGTCAAATCGGGATCGGCCGGCGAATCAACGGAAAACGATCCAGTTTTCAACTCCAACGGATTACAGCCGGGGGGCAGGTTGTTTATGATTCCGAAAATAAACGGCTGAAGGCCGTTCAACCGGATCATCTCACAGTGGAAAAATTTATTGATCCCAATCTTGTCCGATCCAATGAAGAACTATCCTTGAATCTGCTGACGCCTCTGCGCCTTAAATTTGATAACCGGCTCCAGGCTGATCTCCCTTTCCATGTTCTGATCCGGGCCGCCCTGCGACGGATCGCCCTGCTCTGCAATCATTTTGGGGATGGAGAACCCGCTCTCGATTATAAGGGATTGGTGGCCAGGGCCGAAAAGGTTGAAGTCGGGAATTCCTCCCTGGGCTGGTTCGACTGGAAACGCTATTCCAACCGGCAGGAACAATCCATGCTCATGGGGGGAATGGTCGGGGAAATTGCCTACCAGGGCGATTTGAACGAATTCATCCCTTTGATCCGGTATGGCGAAAAGGTCCACCTGGGAAAGGCCACCACCTTCGGCCTGGGCCAGATTTCCATTGTTTCACCCTCTCCACCGGTGGGAGAGGGTGGGGGTGAGGGGGATCACCCACAATGAAAACCATCCTTCTGGCCGTCTGCGGGCTCAGTCCCCAGGTGATCACCGAGACCCTCTTTGCCCTGCATCAAACCGGGCGGCCGGTGGAGGCCATCCATATCCTTACCACCCGGCGGGGGAAAGAAAAGATCCTGTCCATCCTTCTGGAACCGGCGGCCGGACAGTATTTTAAATATCTTCTGGAATATGAACAGGAGATCCGTTCCATTGATTTCGGTCCACCCACCATTCATACCCTTATGGATGAGCATGGTCGGGAGATTGAGGATATCCGGGATGAAAAAGACAACGAACAACTCTTGCGTCTGTGTCTGGACCTGACCTTCTGTTTCACCCGGGATCCCGAATCAGCGGTTTATTTTTCCGTGGCCGGGGGCCGGAAGACCATGAGTTCCTGTCTGGCCCTGGCGGCCCAGATGTACGGCCGGTCCCAGGATCGCCTGTTCCATGTCCTGGTTTCCCCTGAATTTGAAGGCAATCCGGATTTTTTCTATCCCCCGAAAAAGTCCCGTTTGATTGAACTCCGGGATGAAAAAGGGAACCCCTACTACAAGGAGACCCGATATGCCGATGTTACCCTGGTCCATTTACCCTTCGTCTCCATCCGGGAAAGGCTGGGTCAGGAGTATCTCAAAAAACCCTTGGACCCGGCGACCTTGATGATGTCCCTGGTCCGGGAAGAACAAAGCCGGCTGGTGATCAACCTGCTGCAGAAAAAGATCATTTACCGAGGCATGGAATTCGATATGATGCCGGCCCGCTTGGCCCTTTATGCTTTTTTTGCCATGAAGAAAAAAGAGCGCCCATTGCCTCGTGAGGACTGCCAGGCCTGCACGGAGTGTTTTCTGGATATTCAGGGAATCTTTGCCGCTCAAGAGCGGATCAAAGGGCAATACCTTAAACTGGCTGATAAACGGCCGGTGGAGGAAATGAGCAACAGCGGTATCGCTGAATTAAGCGCTGACAATTTTAACATGTACAAAGGCAAAATCCGCAAAGAACTCCGGGACCGCTTCGGCCTGTATGCCCTGAAGGACCTGGATATTATTTCCGTGGGCAGACGGCCCAATACCCGGTACGGGATCGGGATGGATAAGGGGAAGATAGAGATTGTTTATTAATCCGGAAAGGGTTAGATTTTTCTTTCAGTGGGATCATGGTACCCGCAATTGCGGAGAGCGATCATGCCTGGGTCCGGTCCATATTCAAAAGTGATCCGAAGGATTCGAGAGGCATAGGCAATGAATACCTCCTGGCCCCCGACCGGATATTTGGCCAAGATGTTTTTGGCTTTATGAACATTAAGAGAAGGATGACGAGGATTAGCGGCTAAATAAACCAAAGCCTTGTCTATAGTCTTCTGTTCCTTAGACGACAAAATAGCGTAACTTTCCAGGAAGAACGGTTCAAAATGTAGTTGAAAGGGAGGGGCTTTGCCGGGCATAGGGAATTATTTTTTAAACTTTTTCATGGCTTCTGAAGCAGAGGCCGCTCGAATCCCTCTTCGGGTATCCTTGTTTATCTTTAATTCTTTTTGTTCCCATTCAGGAGAAAGTTTTTCCTCTGGAAGACCGGACATGTCCGGGTATTTCCGAACCGTTCGGACGGGATAGAGAATGATTTGTTCCCCTTCGATAAGGTATTCAAATAAAGGCTCTTTTCGGAAGGGCAGGGGAAGGGTAACCCGGCCCCGGGTATCGGTTTTTAAAATATGGATTTCTGACATTGGGTGTTCTCCTGGCTAAAAGATAAAAATGATTTGGATACTATTATATTCCCAAACGTTATGATTGTCAATAATGGGAAATGGAACATTGTTACGACAGCAAGGTTGCAGTGGTTGATTAACCGGGTGGAATATGAAACAATTTAGATCTCAGGTCATTGATATTTTTCAATATAAAATATTTGACAAGTCAGCATGAGGGTGTCCCCCGGCAGGTTCTTGATTATGTAAAAAATAAACGGCCGGACCGTACGCTTGGTCCCTCCTGGGGAGGGAGCAGGGGCGTCAAAGTTGAAACTCTGGATATGAACCATAAGTCTTTTCCTCTTCTCTTTGCATAGAAAAGGGAAAACAGCCCTTCCTAAAAAAGGATTGACAATCCTTCCTCAAAGGAATAATCATAACCCTGATTCCCATCCGCTTTAGTGATCTATTTATTGCAGGTTAATATATAAGAATATTTCTTACAATAAAATACCTTGGCGATTGAAGTCCAGGGCTTTCAGAAACCAGGAGTTGGAGGGTCATCGGAAATGGATTCGGAAAGACGTTTGAAAAGCGTACCGCAACCAACCGGGCCTTTTTCCTTCCTCCAGGATTCGCTGAAAAAGATCCAAAGCGGCTCCTTTCAATTTTTTCTCCAGGCCCGGGACCCCCTGGTCCTGCCGGCCTATAAGGGCTCCACCCTGCGGGGCGGATTCGGCCATGCCTTTAAACGGGTGGTCTGCGCCCTCCGGAATCAGGACTGCCCGGACTGCCTGCTCAAAGAAAAATGCC
>JACRBX010000210.1 GCA_016219225.1 Deltaproteobacteria bacterium | reverse complement strand
GCCCGGTGGAATCCTATGGCCTGGAGGCCCGTTGGGACTGGCATCTGGAGGAATTAACGCCTACGGAAAAAGGGAGCCGATTCCAGGTCTATCGCCGCCAGGAGTTCTTCGGAGCCTTTGATTCCCCCCTGGCCGGAAAACATAATGCCTTGAATTTTGTTTCTCTTGTTCCTCTATTGACCCACTTAGGGTTGTCTCCGGAGACGATCGCCCGGGGACTGGCCGGATTCCAGGGGATTCATCGCCGGCAGGAAATCCGGGGAATCCAGGGCGGGGTTACGGTCATCGACGACTTTGCCCACCATCCGACCGCCGTCCGGGAAACCATACAGGCCATGAGGGCCCAATATCAGGGACGACGACTGATCGCTGTTTTTGAACCCCGGACCAATACCAGCCGCCGCAGAATTTTTCAGGAAGAATATGGTCTTTCCTTTGACGGGGCCGATCTGGTCCTGATCCGGGAGGCCCCGGACCTGGCCAAGATACCGGAGGGGGAACGATTTTCCTCGAACCAGTTGGTTAAGAAGCTGGTCAGTTCCGGAAAGCAGGCCTGTTATTTCCCCGATACGGAGGAAATCCTGGCCTTCCTTTCCGGTCACCTTAAGGCCGGCGATGTGGTCCTCATCATGTCCAACGGCGGATTTGACCGGATCCATGAAAGGCTGCTGACCCTGCTGGCTTCAATGGATGCCGGGTCAAACCCGTAATGACAGCAGTATTATAAGACGGCCCGGTCCTTCTCTTCCCTTATTTTTTGGCCGCTTTGGCCACCTCTTCGATCAGAGCCGAGGCTGCCTCGCTTTTCACCTCATGGTGGACCAGGATATCGGTCGGGGTGACTTTTTTGCCATAAAAGGCGGCGTTCAGGCCGTCCCGAACGGCGACGACGCTGCCGTCCAAAGAGACCCCACCGTACAACCCCTTGGAACGGGAAAAGCTGATCAGATCGGCGCTGAGATTGGCTGTGGCCGCTGCCGCCCCGATGCCGATCGGACCGGCGGCCACGCCGGCGTCGGCACCAAGCTTAAGGCTGTTGGACAAGAAGGAGGAGATGCCCCTCTCGGTCATGACCAGGATGGCCGTTTCGGAAGAGGCTCCGCCTATCTGCAGCCCGAAGCTGGCCCCGCCGACCGTATAAAAGGCCGGACCGTTCCAGACTCCGGTCTTCGGATCAGCCGCTAAAAACAAACCATTGCCCCCGGAGGCTCCGACAATAAAGGCCCCTTTCAGCAATTCGGGTACGAGAAAAACCGCCTTGGCCTGTTTGATGAGGTGGCGAAAGGCCTCCAGATTGGGATCGGACATAAAACTTTCCATCAAGAACTTGGCCTTGCCCACCAGTTGCGAGGCCTCCTGTTTATCATCGGCCAGGGCCGGGGCCGCCGGCAGGATGATGCTCATGTTTATAAAGGTAAAAACAACGACGGCCAGCAACCAGGCCTTTCTCGTCCCCAAAGAATGATTTTTATGTTTCATAGTCTTCTCCTTTTTTTATTTTTCAGGCACCAAGCCGGGCAGGGAGTTTACCAGAAATAAAAGGTCAAGCCGGCGCTGATGATATAGCCGTTGGTCTTCAGGTCCTTGACCTTTTGATCGTCTAAGTTCAGGAAGTAGTAGCGCAGGTCGGCGTTAAATACCAGGCTGGAGGAAAGGGGGATATCCAGCCCGCCCCCCAGGTGCGCCCCGAAATCGTTGGACCAGGTAGTCCCCCGGCTGTCTTCCAGCTTCGAATAGTACCAGCCCACTCCCCCAAGGAGATAGGGGGAAACCGGCGCCCCGGGTCTCAGGTAGAAGAGAGCGGAAACCAGGACCGGATAACTGGTGATTTTTCGGTTATTGGAGAATGATTCCTCGGGCCGATAATCCCCCACCCCTTCAATAGCCAAGGCCGGTAAAATCTTCCAACGGGCCTGAAGACCCCCATACATTTTTCCGTCATCGGAATCATTGGATTTATACCAGCCCCCACGGACCCCTATCCCGAATTTCCCCCCCTCGGCACTGTGCCCCGCCAGGGGATACAGGAATAGTCCTAACAGGATGAACCCGGCAACGATGATTTTTTTATTCATTTTTCTCTCCTCCTCTTAATTTTTTATTGAATTTTATTATACATAATAGCCCTGGTAAAAAATATTTCCATAGGGCAAATCCTGTATTTTAGAGCTGATAAAACCCCATATTGAGGCTGTTCGGGCTATCAGAAAAAAGGGTTGGTTCTGAATATGGGAGCATCGCTGCGGATTGGTCAGTGGGAAACCGGTTCGGCCGAGCCCGGAGGCCTGCTGCAAGGCCTCCGGGAAGTTGAAAGGGGTGGCCGGAGGAGGTTCGAATTTTCTCCGTAATTACATCTTGTTCTGTTCCATCCAGGCAAAGGATTGGTAGTAATTGACGGTCGGCATGTTGATGGAAGAGCGGCTGAGGGCCATAAGCGAGGCGATCTTCATTTTACGGGCCGCCTGGTTCCGTTCGTCGTTAGCCAAAACCGCTTCGCAAAGCTCCAGGGTCGCCTGATGCCGTCCTTCCTGCTGGGCTTTTTGAGCCCGAAGGAGGACATTTTCCGCTGAACCGGCCAGGGCGATAATTTCGGCCCCCAATTCCTTTCTGGTCATAGGCTGGAGGTTGACCGGATCGCCGTCGAACCATCCCACCAGCCCCTCGTAGATCGACCGCACGCAGTAAGGGATAGAGCCGTAGAATTGCTGTAAATAAGGGAGTACCGCCAGTTCGGGAGGCAGCCCAGCCCGGGAGGCCACTTCGTCGATGGATTTGAATTCCTGGGCGGCCTCGAAGGCGATCCGGTGAACATGCAAAATGGCCTCCCGATAGTTGCCCAACACCTCTTTGATCAGTGCCAGGCCATGGAGCGGCATACCATGGCTGGGGACCAGTATGTCGGGTGCCAGCCTGATGACTGTATTCTGGGCTTCGGCCCAATCCAGCACCGGGCGGTAACTCGTTCCGCGGATGGTATAAAGGTTCGGAAAGGAGGGATAGAAGTTGTCGGCACAGCAGACGGTTTTATACTGCGGGATTTCGACGATAATCTGATCGGGTGTCTCTCCGGGGACATGCAGAAGATTGAAGTCGATACCGCCGAGGGTGAACGCATACCGGTCCTTAAAGGTCTTCGTCGGCCAGATCAGATCTTCAGGCCGGATGGTTTCCCAGTGCAAATGAACGACGCCCGGTTCAGGCCAGGTCCCCAGCATAGGATACCGGTCATCATAGGGGAACATGAGGCCGAACATGGCCATGGCTCCGATCATACCACGTTTTCCACGGAGTTCCTGAAGCTTGACTTCCTTCATGAATTCGTCATGGGCGATCACCTCGACCCCCGGTTGATAAAGGACCTTCGTGCCCCGGAAATGGTCGCCGTGGTTATGGGTGTAAATCACATATTTGACCGGCTTGTCAGTGATTTTGCGGAACTCTTCCCAGATGGTCCTGGCTGCGGTAAAGCTTTCGGTGGTGTCGATGATCACCAGGCCCCCGGGGGTTTCGATCATGATCATATTGGCCAGGGCATATCCGATGGCGGCATAGACATGGTCACGCACCTTGACGACTGCCGGCTTGGCGGCCCGGGCGATCAATTCGTTGGCCTTTACACGTTCCGGGGAAAAAGGAATTTGGGCCGGGGGCTCATATTGAAAAGCGTTGGCCTCTTGCCCATCAGCAAACACCAAGGAGCACGACAGGGCAGATGCCGCGCCTCCTGCAAGAAACTGTCTTCGGGATACTTCTGACATGGCTTCCTCCTTGGAATTCATATAGCTAAATCAAATGGTAAATCGCTTATGTCTCGCAGACGTCGACCATCAATCATTCCGGACAGCATTTCCATCTGGTCTTCACTCCCCACTTTTTCGACAGCTTCTCGAAGCTCAGTGAGTGCAAAATGATATACACAATCAAGATCCCCTGTGCCCAGCGCAAGTGAGGCCAGTCTTGTTGGCAAGGGTTCGGCGGTAACGGCCATGATGTGGGGGGTATTCCCCTTACGATTCCGAATTAAATTAAGCGCTTCTGTCCTGATATTTTGTGCCCGGTCGCTTCGCATGGTCCATTTGCATGATATGCTTGAATGTAAAATTAAAGATGGGGAAGAGCGATTTGATGATCTCAACGGTGACAATCGACAAAATGGATCTTTTTGGGTAACAATTGGATTGAGTTTATTAATTTCGTTGTCTAAAACAGGGTATCTTGCAACGGTAATATCCGGGGTTACCAGATAGTCCCCTCCCAGCGCCGCTGCCAATTCTGGCTTTTCTTGAAGCAAGTGCTGTAAATGAGCAACATGTTCATATTGATCAAACTGGGAAATGCTCTGATTAATAGCAAAAAGCCATTTGCCCGGTCGAAGATGGTTTAGGAGTTCAAAGGAGTCTCTTAAAAAATCTTTTGTTATCTGCTCGAATAGAATTCCAGCGGTTTGACCCGGAGGCGCCTTTTTAGCAAGAGGACAATTCAGATGCTTGACGATTTCCATGGCAATAGCAACGCTTCCTCTGCTACCGCTATCGGAAAAATTCGGGATCCCTTTTTTCAGGGCTATAATTTTTTTACAAATATTCTGATGGTAAGTTCTTCGGATCTGAGCAACAGTCATAGAATCCTCATTTTTTAGAAAACTACGCAGAAATTTCAGTAGATCCCGGTTTCAAGAGTCCGATAACGTATTCTTCATGCATCCTTTGCTCAATCATCGAATCTGATTTTTTGCCGAAACGGGCTGGCATCATACGTCTATTGCGATCTAAAATACGTTGTTTTACCCCAACTACATCAAAGCCCAATGATGCGGCAATATCAGCAAGGCCATCATGGGTCTGGACGTCCAGGTTCCGCATAACGGAGGTCCCAACAACAACAATGGCAGCGGAGTTTTTGCGAAGGACACGAAACATTTCTGAAAGTATGGCCTTCATCTCAATGAAGTATTTTCGAAGAATTTCTGATTTTTTGTGATCAAGCTCTTGAAGACGCTGCAGAATCCTTTGCGGCCGATCAGGAAGCGCAACGCACGGAATCTGTCCGATACGTTCGGAACCAATATATTCAGCACGTAGTTTTGATAGATCTGAGATTGACTTTCCAAACCAGACCAGGGAGAATTTATGGGCACGCATGTAATCAATGGCATTGGCATAAGGGGGTGAAGTTACAATGAGATCAACGGCTTCATTAGCGATCGGCATAGAGCGCGCATCTCCGGCGATAACCTTGGTCGATTTGCCAATCGTCTCCATCTCTTCAAGGTTATTGAGGTTTTTGCGCATTCGAATCGAAAATTGCTCCAAGGCGTTTTTAGGTGTTTTCGTTGGGTCAAGATGCGGTCGGCTATGGGCCAGATCCCGTGCTTTTGAAACACCCCCGGATTTGGTGATGATGATCGAAGAAAATATCAACTCGAGGAAGTGGCGAGAGGGTTTGTCCGTGATTTCTTGAATGGCCATTGCTAAGGCCATTAGCTCACGTTGGGTTTCTGGCAGAAACCAATAATCCACAAAAGATTTTGTTCGATCATCAAAAAATTGAGAAAGGTATTGTTCGATCCTTTCTTTTTGGGAGAGCAATTCGATAGCCTTTTTAATGACTTTATTCCATGAATCTCGAATCGTGAACAAGTCATTGGCCATCGTTTTGGCACGGCCTAACCGCAACGCCAAGGGATCAATATCAATCCCAATTGCCTGGCGTTTCTCCTGAGATGCCTCAACAACAGTTGTCCCCGATCCCATCATAGGGTCCAGAACAACATCACCTGGATTGCTCAAACCCCTTATAAATGCCCGGGGCAATTGGGGGGGGAATTTTGCGGCAAAGGAATGAAGATCATGAGAAGCGTATCCATTTTTTTCACCATGAAAATTTAATTCTCCTTCCAGGAGAGCAGCCAATCTTTCCCGCTTACTCAATTCCAACAAACATTGACTCAAGACTTCGGACGGTGGCAAAAGAACATCCTCAAAGGCAAATAGACGGAGCTGTTCTTTGAGTGTCTGTCGTGGGCAGGCAGGAGTGGATTCAGAAATCAATTTTCGTCCTTTTTCCTATTAGATGGGAAGAGTATAAGATATGAGAGAGCGAGGGTCAAGAAGAAAAAAGGGAAGAAAAAAAGTCTAAAAAATAAATAAAATAAGGTGGTTGAACAAGGGCTTATTAATTGGAATCCAGGATAAAAGAAGCTGATCCGGAGGTGGTGGCGTGTTGCCCTATGTGTCAGACACTATTTTTTCAGACCTGCAATGACGGCCGCTTACCAAACCAGGGCCGGGCCTTTTCCAATTGGGCGGCCAGGCGGAAGAGCCGGGCTTCCTCCCCGAAAGGTCCGATGAATTGAACGCCGCAGGGCAGACCGTCCGCGGTCCAGGAAAGGGGTATCGACATGGCCGGCAATCCGGTCAAATTGGCTAATTGGGTGAAAGGCGTTCTTTCCAGGCTCTTTTCCGCCATCTGGTCCACCAGACCCAGGCCCTTTAAGAGGTGGCCCAATTTCAAGGCATTGACCGTCTTCATCATTAGGACCTCCGAGGCCTTGGGTTGCAGTTCACCGATTTTGGCCGGCGGATAGGCTGTGGTCGGGGTCAGGTAGAGGTCATACTTCCCAAAGAAAAGACCCATCTGCCGGGCTGCCCGGTCCCATTGGAGCAAGGCCTGGTAGAGGTATCCGGCAGAAAAGGTGCGGCCGAGCAGGCACAGGGTCCAGGTCAGGAGTTCAACGTCCCCCGACCGGGCTTTCCGCTTGAGCACCGCTTCCAACTCTTCAATATGAGCCGCCACCAAACCGAAATACAAGGCCAGATAGCTTTTGGCCAAACCCTTGCCGTCAACGTCCGGCCGGGCTTCTTCCAGATGGTGTCCTAAACTTTCCAAAAGACGGGCGGCCTCTTCCACGGCCCGGACACATTCCGGGTCGACCGGGGTTCCGATGGGAGATCGGCTGTTAAAAGCGATTTTCAATTGGCCGGGATCTTTGTCCAGCTCTTTTAGAAAAGGGCCTTCGGGAGGACGAATTTCATAAGGGGCGCCCCGGTCCGGGCCCTGAGTGGCGTCCAGCATGGCCGCACTGTCACGGACCGACCTGGTGAGGACATGATTCTGAACCGCCCCTAACCAGACCTGACCCGAGTCCGGGCCGGAAGGATTGCGTCCCCGGCTCGGCTTCAAACCGAAGAGGCCGCAATAGGCCGAGGGGATACGGATGGACCCGCCGCCGTCCCCGCCGGCGGCCAGGGGGACCAGGCCCGCGGCTACCGCGGCCGCCGAGCCGCCGCTGGAGCCGCCGGGGGTGTGGGCTGTATTCCAGGGGTTGCGGCAGGGGCCGAAAAGTACAGGTTCGGTAACTCCCAACAGGCCGAATTCCGGGGTATTGGTCTTGCCCAGGATCACCAATCCGGCTTTTTTAAAACGCACAACCATTTCATCATCATGAGAGGGCACATAGTTTTTTAGAGACTTGCAGCCCGAGGCCATAGGAACGCCGGCATAAGCGTAATCCAGGTCTTTGATCAGAAAAGGGACCCCGGCGAAGGGTCCGTCAGGCGGAAAGGTTGAGGCTGCCTGTCGGCCCTGGTCAACCATTTTGGTCACCACCGCATTGATCTTCGGATTGATCCGTTCGATTCTATCGATGGCCTCTTCGCACAGATCCATCGAATGGATTTGCCTTTGGCGGACCAGACCGGCCAGGCCCAGACCGTCGTATCGATCATACTCCGGGAAGCGGCTCATGGTTTGGTTCCTCCTTTCAAATGTTATGGAAAATGTGCAATGGTTTTATGATCTTCCCAATCCGGCCCTTGGCCTTTTTCCCGATTTGAACCTCCATGATTAATCAGGGTAGCTCCACAATAAAATAGGCATGAATGGAAAGTCAAGGATATTAGGAGGTGCGAACGGCCTGTTTTATCTAGGGTTAAAATACCATCCGGTGTTTTTAAATATACAGGTAATATATTCCCTGACGTTCTCTAAGAAAATTTTTTTAATCTTTCGAAAACCATTTTATAAACCGCTTCTTTGTCACTTTTCCCGATCCCCACGATTTCTATGACCTCACTGTGCTTTCCGATTAAGCGATAAACCAGGCGATATTTTTTTTGGCTATGTTTTTTCTTTATTTTCTCCCAGGGAATATTTTTCGGGCAAACAGGTCTTTTTAGCCTTTGCTCAATGACCTCTGAAATTTCCAGATGTTCAAGGAGTTCTTCTACATTTTTCAACAGCTCATATTCTTCACTGGAAATGATAACCGCCGCCATTTTATTATTCCTTAACACATAAACCGGCTCCCCTGTTTCAGAGACTTCTTTAAGCCGCAGGGTGAGTTCCCTCTGCAACCTGGTTATCGGTATCATTTTTTCCGTATCGATTAACACGGGAGCACCTCCATATAATTATGGAGCAAAATTATACATAGAATACTATAAAAGACAATTGCAAAATCTGATGCCCCTGCTGTGGGCATTAACTCGGTTAGACTGACAGTCCAAAGGGGCGATCCCGTCAGCCGGACAGCCCAAGCCTCTTCATGCGCGTATAAAGGGTGCTGCGTTTCAGGCCGAGCAAAGCGGCCGCCCCGTTCGCGGTTTTTCGAAAGCCGGGACTCTTGTCTTGCGTAGACGAGGTGAAGGGTTCCGGGGCACAATTCATCTCTTGTACCTACAGGGATTTAGATGTATTTTGGACGCAGATGAACTCGGATCGGCAGAAGGCCGATCGTGCAGATGGTCAGAATTAGAAGAGTTTATCTGCGGGTATCGGCGAAAATCTGCGTCCAAAATAAAAAAGGAAAGGTGAGGCATTCATGAAAATACTGGCAATCAACGGGTCTTATCGCGGCCGTCAGGGCCATACGTCCTTCCTGTTGTCCAAGCTCTCCAAAAGCGCTGTCTCCGCCGGGGCCGAGTTTGAAGTGATCCACCTGACGGAACTGAAAATCCACCATTGTCTTTCCTGCGGAAAATGCAACAGCCCGGAGCACTATCTTAAATGCGTCTTCGACGGGAAAGACGACGTTCGATCGGTGTTTGAGAAGATGGCTTGGGCGGATATCCTCGTCTTTGCCACGCCTGTTTATGTCTTCGGCCTGTCGGGCTTGCTGAAGATCTTTCTGGAACGCCTTTACGCCACGGCCGACGTCTTCGACCTGCGATTGACGCAAAGCGGCCTGGTCTTCCATCACATCGATCAGGCCATTTGTTCAAAACCCTTCGCGGTCCTGGTCTGTTGCGACAACCTGGAAAAAGAGATGACCGGCAACGTCACCTCCTATTTCCAGACCTATGCCAGATTTAACGACGCACCGCAGGTGGGGGTGCTGGTCCGTAATGCAGGACGCTTCGCCGGTCACGGAAAAGACCCGGAGGCCTTCCGGAGGGCACCTAAACTGGTCGAGGCCTATGAAGCTTTTGAGACCGCGGGGAAAGAACTGGCCACCCTCGGTCATATTACCTCATCCACCGAAAAATCGGCTGCCCAAAATATTATCCCCATGCCGGCGGTGTTCAAGGTCCTTCAACACTTCCGACCCTTTAAAAAAATCATGGTCAAAAAGGCGCGGCAGATGATGAAATATGAAGAGGGTGCCGTTTGAAAGAATTTGCTTTATTTTTTAAACGTTTCCCATTCCCCCCGGCCTTGTAATACCTCTCGAAAGACTTCCAGGGCCTTGTTGACCAGAGGCATGCCGCCGTAGGGGGCAAGCTGGAAAAAGACCTCGGCCATTTTTTTCGGGTCGCAGCCGACATTCAGGGCGGCATTGAGGTGGAGCTTTAATTCATCGGCCGCTCCCAGGGCGGCCAGCATGGCGCAGGCCACCATCTGCCTCTCCGGCAGGCTGAGGACCGTTCTGGAATAGAGGTTTCCGGTGATGAACATGGATAGATCGTTGGCCAGGCCCCGGTCGAATTCCTTCCAGGTCAGGTATGGGGGGTCCATCTTTATTCCCCCACCGAAGAGCTTGGCCGCCGTCTCCCGGGTTCTTTTTTTGATATCGTCGTCCATGATATTCCTCCTTGTTAATATGAAAATACCGTTCGTCGTTTAGCGTTCGGCGTTCGGCGAAATCAATTTTCATGCTTCGTGGTTCCCCACAGAAGTATGAAGATTTCGTTCCAAAATTGCATTTGGTCGAAGGAGCATAAATTACCTTAAGGGAAGGGTCAAGGAGAAAAAAAGGATCTCCCGGAAAAAGGAAGGGCGTTCCTTCGGATTTATGAGAAAATCACTTAAAGGAACCTCATCCGTAACAAGGGGATTGGGGGTCGGCTTGAATAAACAACGGCTGCCCATAAAAAAAGGAGGAAAGAAATGAACATTGATGATATTAAGACCATTGGAGTATCCGAAAAAGGAAGATGGTAACAATCGCAAAGGGGGAGAAACACCATGCCAAAGTTGAACCGCAACGGGGTAGATCTCTATTTTGAGGTGCACGGCCAGGGCCCTGTTCTGTTGCTCACCCACGGATTTTCAGCCACCTGCGACATGTGGCGCGGTCAGGTCGAGGCCTTGTCCAGGAAGCATACCCTGGTTATCTGGGACATGCGCGGTCACGGTCAGTCGGACTACCCTGAAGATCCGGCCGCCTACAGTGAGGCCTTGACCATAGCCGACATGTCCGCACTCCTGGATCAGGTCGGAGCCGATCGGGCTATCCTCGGTGGACAGTCTCTCGGCGGGTATATGTCGTTGGTTTTTTACCAAATTTTTCCCGAGCGCGTTAAGGCATTGCTGATGGTCGATACCGGGCCTGGTTTCAGGAAGGACGAGGCCCGGGGGGAATGGAACAAAATCGCTTTGGCCGCTGCTGATCGCTATGAAAAAGAGGGCTTGAATGTTCTGCCGTCATCCAGCCAGGAGCGGGCCACAGCCAGGCACCGTTCAGCCGAGGGGCTGGCCCGGGCGGCACGGGGGATGTTGACCCAGCGCGACGCCCGGGTTATTAATTCGCTAACGGAAATTAAGATTCCCACGCTGATCATAGTCGGGGCGGAGGATAAACCGTACTTGGCCTCTGCCGATTATATGGCCTTGAAGATTCCCGGGGCCCGAAAGGTTGTCATCCCGGCCGCCGGCCACGCCGTCAACATCGATCAACCGCAGGCCTTCATCGAAGCCGTCCTCCCTTTTCTGGACGGTCTCGGGCAGTAGGAAATTGTATTTGGGACGCAGATAAATGCAGATTGGCAAGATTTTGAATATAACGAGTAGTTATCTGCGGGTACCGGCGAAAATCTGCGTCCTAATTTAATTCGGAATTTTTTGGGGTAAGAGGAGCCTTAAGGGATTTTGAATTTACCGGTGAAATGAAACTCATGCAGGCGACCATGAGAAAGTTCGTGGAAAAAGAGTGCCTACCCCTGGAAAGGGAATTATGCTACAAAAATCCCGACTCGGTGGGGCTGCCGCCCGATATCCACCGGGCTATGGTGGAAAAGGTCAAACAGGCCGCCTGGTGGACCGCAATGAATACAAACGACGTCAAAGCCCTCCGGGAATCAAGACTACCTCCCGAGCTTCGGCAAGGACTGGCGCCTGCCGATCACCAACCGCTATACCGGAAAGACATCCTGAGCTGATCTAAAGATATGCTCAGGCCTTTTTCTCAATTTCAAGTAATGAAGGATTGACCAGGATTTGAAGATTTCGGTCGGTTCCTCTCCGGCGATTATTCTTGATTTTTCATGCATTCATGCTATCATAAATCATAATAAAATGAACGGAGAAGAATCATGGAAGTTATAAAATCTGTCGGTCGAAGCGGTCAAATCTCTTTGGGCAAAAAATTCGCCGGCAAGACGGTATTGGTCGATCAAATCGAAGACGGGGTGTGGATTGTCAAAGTCGGGCAATTTGTTCCTAACAGTGAACAGTGGTTGCACCAACCCAAAGCCCGAACCGAAATTGATGAGGCGGTTGCCTGGGCCCAAAAAAACCCTCCCCGGAAAAGTGATTTAAAAGCCATCGAGTCCCGGTTAAAAAAATGAACCCTGCCGCAAAAAATTCAGTCCTTCTTGATCTGAATAATCCGGTTTTTCAAAGGCACTTATTTAATCTATCCAAACAGGAACAAAGAGAAGTGCTGGGGACCCTAAGGAAGCTTTCCAATATGGATTGGGACCAGGTTTATTTTGACCGAGGGTTGAAATGGGAGGTTATATTCTCCCGCACCGGCCCCCGTGGGGAAAGATTATACAGTGTT
>JACRBX010000209.1 GCA_016219225.1 Deltaproteobacteria bacterium | reverse complement strand
TATCAATCGGACCAAAGTCGGCAAGGCCATGCGGGCCGTGGCCGGGGACCCGGAGGCGGCCCTGGTCCAGGGCATCCCCACGGGGAAGATCTTTTCCATAGCCATGGGGGTTTGTTGCGCCATCGCCGGGGCCGGAGGGGTACTGGTGGGGCCCATCTTTTATATCAATCCCTATATGGGGGTCGAGCCGGTGTTGAAGGCCTTTGCGGTCGTCATTTTGGGGGGACTTGGCAGTCTGCCCGGTGCGCTTATCGGCGGGTTCATTATCGGCATTACGGAAACCTTTGTCACGACCTATGTGGGGGCACACTTTTCCACGGTGATCGTTTTCTTAATCATGATCGGTGTCTTGATCGCCAAACCAACGGGATTATTGGGCCATGCAAAATAAGAATAATTTATTGCAAAAGGGGTTTGTTACCATTCTTGTTCTCGCCGGAATATTCCTGCCTCTCCTCATCAAAGACCAGTATATTCTCCACATCATCATTTCGATTTTTATATGGTCCATTCTCACCCTGGGTATCAGAATGGTCCTTCTGGCCGGGCATCTCAATTGTGCCCAGGCCAGTTTTATGGGTCTGGGGGCCTACGGTTCCGGGGTGCTGGCCCTTAAATTAGGTTGGAGTTTTTGGCTCTGTCTCCCGGCTGCAGGAATCATTGCGGCCATACTGGCCCTGGGAATCGGCTATCCCACCTTAAGAATAAAAGGCGCCTATTTCGTCATCGTCACCCTGGGCTTAACCGAGGTCATCAAGCATATCTGGATGATGTGGACCGGACTTTTCGGAGGTCCTCAAGGTTTGCTGGGTATTCCCATGCCCGATCCGATCCGGGTTTTTAATTGGGTCATCCTCTTCAACTCGAAGGTCCCTTTTTACTATCTGGCCCTGATCCTGTTTCTCCTGACCGTCCTGGTCATGCACCGTTTTGATCTGTCCCGGGTAGGGTTGATTTTGAAAGCCATCCCCCAGTCGGACCTTTTGGCCGAATGTGTCGGCGTCAATATCATGAAATATAAACTCACGGCCTTTGTGGTGGGGGCCTTTTTTGCCGGCCTGGCCGGTTCTTTCTGGGCCCACTATTTTACCTATTGCAGCCCCTGGGATTTCACCCTGGGTGCTTCCTTTACCATGCTGCTTTATGCCATCATGGGAGGGATCGGTTCTGTGGCCGGCCCCATCATCGGGACGGCCCTGATGCTCATCCTGGATGAAGTTTTGAGACCCTTTAAAGAGTATATGCCAATCATCCTGGGGGGCATACTCGTCCTGGTTTTATTGTTTGCTCCCGGCGGAATCCTTTCGATTCCGGAAAAATTTCGTCATGCCCTGAAGAGGATGCCAAGTGAAAAATAAACCCCCACTCCTTCAGACGGCCGGCCTGTCCAAATTTTTCGGAGGCCTGGCGGCCGTCAATGAACTGGACCTGACCATCTCGGAAGGGGAGATATTCGGCTTGATCGGTCCCAACGGTGCCGGGAAGACCACGGTTTTCAACCTGATCAGCGGAGTCTTAAAACCGACCGGGGGCAGGATTCATTTTAATAAGGACGACATCACCGATTTCAACCCCGATAAAGTGGCCGGGAAAGGGCTGGTCCGGACCTTCCAGGCCAATGTTCTTTTTCGTGAATTCAGCGTCATGGACAATATCCTCCTGGGATGCCAACTGCAGGTCAAAACCGGGGTGTTCATGGACCTCCTCAATATCCGTTCGGTGCGGGACAGACGCAAGAAACTCGGGGCCATCGCCGAAGAGGTTATTGAGTTCGTGGGCTTAAAAGAACTGCGCCAAGAATTGGCTAAGAATCTGGCCCACGGATATCAGCGCATTTTGGGCATCGGCATCGCTTTGGCGGCCCATCCCAAAATGATTCTTTTGGATGAACCGGTTTGCGGCATGAATAACGAAGAAAAAACCGAGATGATGGCCCTGATCCAAAAAATAAGGGTAAGCGGCATCACCGTTTTACTGGTGGAACACGATATGCGGGTGGTCATGGGGATCTGCGATCGTATTGCCGTCATCAACTTCGGGACAAAAATAGCCGAAGGTCCCCCATGGGTTATACAGGAAGATGAGCAGGTCATCGAAGCCTATTTGGGAGCTGAAGAATAATGGCGTTATTAGAGATAAAAGATGTCCATATCCATTATGATAAGGTCGAGGCCCTGAAAGGAATATCCCTTAAGGTCGAAAAGGAAACAGTCGTTTCCCTGATCGGCAGCAACGGAGCCGGGAAAACCACTATCTTGCGGACTATTTTCGGCTTGAAAAAACCGACCCGGGGGGAAATCCATTTTGAAGGCCAGAGGATCGACGGCTTGACGCCTCCCGAGATCGCCAAAACCGGAATCGCCTATTCCATGGAGGGCCGGAGGCTCTTTCCGGATTTGACGGTGCGAGAAAACCTGGAGATGGGCGCCTATACCCGAACCGATAAAAAAGAGATTGCCCAAAGCATTGGAGAGATATTCGACCTTTTCCCTATACTGAGAGAACGCCATCAGCAGGAAGCCGGCACTTTAAGCGGCGGGGAGCAGCAGATGTTGGCTATCGGGCGGGCCTTGATGAGTAAACCCGGTTTACTCCTTCTGGATGAGCCCTCTCTGGGGTTGGCGCCCAAGGTGGTCAAAGAGCTTTCCACTATCATCCGGAATATCCATCAAAGAGGGGTTTCGGTCTTATTAGTGGAGCAGAACTCCAAGCTTGGCCTGGGTGTGGCCGACCGGGGCTATGTGCTCGAGGTGGGAAAGATTGTGCTTGAAGGTGAGGCTAGGGATTTAAAGAATAACGAGCATGTGAAGAAGATCTATCTGGGGGTTTAGTTCAAAAATGACGTTACGGGTTACGAGTTACGGGTTGCGGGTTCAATAACAATATTTTCATGCTTCGTAGGTGCCCGTTTTAGAAGGGCCTGGGGGTTTAGAACATTTGTAACCAGCTTAACTTTTTAAAAAAACGTCGATACCTCTCCGTCATTCCGGTGAAAACCGGAATCCAGGTGTTATGCT
>JACRBX010000208.1 GCA_016219225.1 Deltaproteobacteria bacterium | reverse complement strand
ATGGCCTCTCTTTCCCGCAGGGAGGCATTGGCCGGCAAAGTGCAGATGATCTACATGGACCCACCTTACGGAATTAAATATGCCAGCAATTTCCAGCCCGAAGTTGGCCGCCGGGATGTGAAAGACCGAGATGAAGATCTTACCCGTGAACCGGAGGTAGTCAAGGCGTACCGGGATACATGGACTTTAGGTATTCATTCGTATCTCTCATACTTGCGGGACAGACTATTGCTTTCTAAGGAGTTATTGACGGATACGGGGAGCATTTTTGTTCAGATCGGAGATGAAAATTTGCATAGAGTGCGGACAGTGATGGATGAAGTATTTGGTACTCAAAACTCTATATCTGTCATCTCCTACAAAACGTCAGTTGGCTTAGGTTCTGAGCTTTTGGATGGCGTTACGAACTATGTTATATGGTACTGCAAGGATAGGGAAAGAATAAAGTTTAGGCAAAGTTATAAAGGGTTGGAATTAGGTGAGCAGGGTGCAACACGGTACTTGAATTGCCTAAATGAGTATGGTGAAGAAAGAAGACTTTCCGAAGATGAACGGGCAAATCCAGCGGCTATCGCAAAAAATTGGAATCCTTTTTTCAGACAAGGACTAACTTCAAGGAGTGGCAGTGATACTACTAGTTTTGCTGTCAGCTTCCAAGGTAATAGATATATACCAAGTGCTGGAGGGTGGAGGACAAACCAAGATGGCATGAATAGATTGATCAATTCACATCGAGTTGCTATCGAGGGGAATCGATTAACTTTCAGAAAATTCTTTTTGGATTTTGGAGCTATAGCGTTAACGAATTTCTGGCAAGATGTGGGAGGAGGAATCTCAAGTCGTTCAGATCCGAAAGTCTATGTTGTTCAGACAGCAAATTCGATCATTGAACGTTGTCTCCTCATGACCACAGACCCCGGTGATCTCGTCCTCGATCCCACCGGAGGGTCTGGCACAACGGCCTATGTTTCCGAACAGTGGGGGAGGCGCTGGATAAGTATTGACGCCAGCCGGGTGGCCATTGCCATTGCCCGGCAGAGGCTTTTGACGGCAAAATTTGATTATTACAAATTACGCACCACGAGCGCCGAGGACGTGGAACGAAACGGTGACGGACCCTGGCTCACCGACCCGGAAGGAAACATCCAAGGCACCTGCACCTTTGAATGCAAGACCGTTCCTCATATCACCTTAAAAAGCATCGCCCAGAACCAGGCCCTTGATCCCATCTTCGAGAAGTGGGAGCCGGTCCTTGCGGAAAAGCTTGTCCTTTTAAACAAGACCCTTCCCCAAACCGTAAACAAAAAAATCCGTAAAAGCCTTCTTCTTAAGTTACAGGAAAAGACACAGCGAGAAGGCCGGCGGGCTGTGACAAACGCCGATGAGCGGCGATGGAAACTGCCGGAAACCGAATGGAAGGAATGGGAAGTACCTTTCGATAGTGATCCTGACTGGCCCGGGGCCCTTCAAACGGCCCTCACCGACTATCGCACCGCCTGGCGGCAGAAGATGGATGAGGTCAACGCCTGTATCGCCGCTCGGGCTGATCAGGAAGAGCTGGTGGATCAGCCCTTTAAGGACAATAAGAAAGTTCGTGTTGCTGGTCCCTTTACCGTAGAAGGCGTTATTCCGGCTGAGGAGAGTATCGATCTTGAACCGGAAGAATCGCCCATCGGCGGCGCACCGGAAGATATGGAAGCCTTTGGCGGGGACGACATTGCCACAGAAGCGCAGAATGCGGAAGCCTATGTGGACCGTATGATCCGGTTATTGCGGGAAGACGGGGTCCGCTTCCCGGACAACAGAGTCATGAAATTCTCCACGTTGGAGGCCCTATCCGAAGGCTCTGTCCTCCATGCCAAAGGCACCTGGGGCGAGGGAAAAGAAGACCGGCTGGTGGCGGTTATGTTCGGTCCTCAGTACGGTTCCCTGAATACCGTCATGGTTGAAGAAGGCATCCGGGCGGCCAGCCGCCGGGGATTTGACGATATCGTTTTTGCCGCTTTCAGTTTTGACGGCGCGGCTCAAGCTACCATCCAGGAGGTTCAGGATCCCCATGTGCGTCTCCACATGGCCCAGATCCGGCCGGATGTGGTCATGGGCGATCTCCTGAAGACCACCGTCTCCAGCCAGCTTTTCACCGTCTCCGGCACACCCCGGACAATGGTCAGATCTGAGCTTGATGGCCAGTACGTGGTGGAAATGGAAGGCGTTGATATTTATGATCCGGTGAGCAACACGGTCCGTTCCAGTGGTGCGGCCAAGGTGGCGGCCTGGTTTCTGGACACCGATTACGACGGCCGCTGCTTCTGCGTTACCCAGGCCTTCTTTCCGGACAAAAGCGCCTGGGACAAGCTTTCTCGGGCCCTCAACAATGCTCTCGATCCCGAGGCCTTTTCCAAGCTCTCCGGAACCGTTTCCATCCCTTTTCCTGCCGGGGACCATAAGAGGATTGCCGTTAAGGTGATCGACCCAAGAGGTAATGAGGTTATGCGGGTTCACAGTCTGGAGGGGTACCATGTCTGATCCGGTCCTTGTTCAGCCCGTTGAGAGCCCAGTCATCTGTAAGCCCTATTACGAGCCTTCCCACTATTGGGAATATGACCGGAGTACCGGTATGGCCGCCAAGCAGACCGGCCGGCGGCCGGCCTCCTACTGGTATAAGCTTCCGGAAGCGGATTCACGCCAGGGTCAATTGAGTCTCGGGCTTGAGGAGGGCCGGCGCGATCTGATACTGGTCAACAAGCTCAGGTCAGACGTGAAAAAGTGGCGAAATGCCAAATGGGAAGGGGCAACGAATGTAACCAAGGACCTGCTCCGCCATTGGATGCGCAAGGACAGACCGAGAAGGTTCTTTTTCTGCCAGATCGAGGCCGTGGAAACGATCATCTTCCTCAGCGAGATCAGGGGGGTGAGAAAGGACGGCTCCCGGGGAAAACCGCGCTGGACCCCGGCCTTTACCGATGCCGACTTTGACCAGTTCTATGACCGGCCCGCTGATCCGGTTTATGATCCGCTCTTCCGTTTGGGCTGTAAGATGGCCACCGGCACGGGCAAAACCGTGGTCATGGCCATGCTGGTTACCTGGGCCTTCTGTAATCGAGCCAGGGTCCCAAGCGACGACCGGTTCCCCAATACGGCCCTTATCTGCTGCCCTAATCTGACGATCAAAGAGAGACTTCAGGTATTACGGACCGACCGGAAAGGAAATGATTATTACACGGAGTTCGATCTTGTCCCCCCTCAGTACAGGGACCTATTGAGAACAGGTAAGGTCCTGGTTACCAACTGGCATTTTTTTGCCCCTGAGTCGGAACATGTGGAAGGAGGCCGAAGTTTTGCCGTGGTAAAAAAGGGGGCGGAAACCGACGAGGCCTTCGCCCGGACTCGTCTGGCCGAACTCTATGACCGGGGACAGGTTATGGTTTTTAATGATGAGGGACACCATGCCTACAGGCCGGCGCCCATACCGGAGGATGAGGTCAAAATCATCGACGCTGAGGTTCGGAAGGAAAGGGAAGAGGCCACTATCTGGGTTCAGGGTCTTGACCGGATCAATAAAGCTTGCGGAATACGGTTTTGTGTGGATCTCTCAGCCACCCCGTTTTATCTTCAGGGAAGCGGTTTTCCCGAAGGTGAGCCTTTTCCCTGGGTCGCCAGCGATTTTGGCCTGGTGGATGCCATCGAAAGCGGGATTACTAAGATACCCCGTCTGCCGGTCAGCGACACCACCGGACGTCCTGATCCTAAATATTTCAAACTCTGGAAGAACATTACCGATAACCTTCCGGCCGGGCAACGTTTGTCCAATCGGAGGCCGAAACCCGAGGTGGTCTGGGAGAAAGCCCAGGACGCCCTTGTCCAATTGGCCGGAGAGTATAAAAAAACATTCGAGGCCGTGGCCGAGGCCAGCGATACGGCACTAAAAGCCCCGCCGGTTATGATCGTAGTCTGTGACAATACAGACATTGCTCAAGTTTTTTTCGAGAATATCTCCGGTCAGAGAGAAATCGAGGATATTCCAAAGGATTCCGGCGAGGAGGAAGAAAACGGTAACGGTGGAAGCCGAAGGAAGCGAGCTAAGATGCAGGCCAGTTATGGTTCCAGCCAGATTTCATTTCCTGAGCTTTTTCAGAACGAGAAGGGGTGGCTATCGACTATCAGGATCGACAGTAAGCGTTTGGAGAAGATAGAAAGCGAGGACCCTGAGGCCACTCGGGATGAGGCGGCCAAGGCCCTTCGGGAGATCGTAAATACCGTGGGCAAGCCGGGCAAACCGGGACAGGATGTGCACTGCGTGGTCTCGGTGTCGATGCTGACGGAAGGATGGGATGCCAACAACGTAACTCATATCCTGGGCGTACGGGCCTTCAAGAGTCAATTGCTCTGCGAGCAGGTCGTCGGCCGGGGCTTAAGGCGGAGGAATTACACACCTGACCCGGAGACGGAGTTACTACCGGAAGAATATGTTGATGTTTATGGGATCCCCTTTTCCGTGATCCCCTATAAGGGAAAGCCATCACGGACCCCGGTGGACAAACCCATCAATCACGTCTATGCCCTGCAGGAAAGGGACGGTTTTGAAATTCGTTTTCCCAATGTGGAGGGTTATGTCTATGCCTTGAAACGGCCGTCCATCCGGGCGGACTTCGGCCGGATCGAGCGAGTAGTGGTGGAGCCCTACAATACGCCGACCGCTACGTTCTTGCGCATCATACCGGGCTATATCGAAGGGACGACCCACGGCAGCGGGCTCGGAGAGTTTGTAGAACATAACCGACAGGAATACTACAAACAGTTTCATTTCCAGGAGATCAAATTTGAGATCGCCCGCAGTATCGTAGCCACCCTCGTGGGCGAGGGCGCCCAAGCAGCAGTGAGCGGCACAGCCCGGGCACGAGGCCAGGCCCGGCATCTCCTTTTCCCGCAGGTGCTCAGGATCGTTCACCGGTTTGTAAAGGAAAAGGTGGATTTCAAGGGCCAGAACCCTTGCGAACTGGGGCTTGAAAAGTACGTCAAGCGCATTAAGGAAAGACTTCTCGACGCTATTGAACCGGATGAAGGTCAGGGGGAATTGCCTTTGCTTCCCATACTCAACCGATATAAACCCGTTGGTACCAGTGGCGACGTGGATTTCACTACCAAGCGCAATGTCCATGGAACCGGACGGTCTCACGTGAACGCCGTGGTCCTGGACAGCAAATGGGAACAGACTGCCGCCTTTTACCTGGAACAGCAAAGGGATCATGTTGTCTGTTATGTGCGAAACGACCGGCCTTTTATGCTTATCCCTTATGAATATGAAGGAGTGCAACACCACTACGAGCCGGACTACATCGTCAAACATAAAACCGGTCTGACCATCCTCCTTGAAGTTAAGGGCGGGGAGATCGACATGGATCATGCCAAATACCAGGCCGCCAGGCGGTGGGTCTCGGCGGTCAACAATTGGGGGCGGCTGGGGAGATGGGATTTTATGGTTTGCAGGGACCCACTCAAGTTACCGGGGATGCTGGGCAAGATAGATCGTGAAAGCCTTGGGTAGAGCAAGGGTCGTCTTAGAAGAATCTAAACCGTTTATAAATAGGGCATCTGGATAGAGGAATTTTAGGATTATTTTAAATTAAAAAATTTTAAATCAAAATACATTATGCGAGATTCTTTGGCCTTATCTTTTTCCCATAAAAACATAAAACCGTTTTTTTCGTAAAATTTAATCACTTCAGCCCTATTGTAAGCATCTACCGTAATAAATCGACAACCAGTCCGGTTGTCGGTTAAGAATAATTCTTTAACCATATTTAGGAGATATGTTCCAATATTCATCCCCTGGAGATCCTTTTTAACCCCAAGCCTTGCTATTTTTACTGCTGGATAAGATAAATAATGCAATTTGGGTTCAGGGACAGAATCCTTCAGGTGTTTCCAAAAATCTTTTAGTTTTCCAGTCTTATGGTTCTCTGGAATGCGAATGTTGTCATTTAAAAAACTAATAAAGGCCACAGGAAGTAATAAATAGTTCCTTGTGGCCTTATCTTGTAAATAAAAAGTTTGCGTTAAAAGTTCAAGCCGATGATTATAAGCATCTTTTTGAAAAAATTCGTTTAAATCTTCATCGCCACAATCAAAAAAATTGGTACAACAAAAATCTTTTTGATTTTCGAGGCGAGTTAGAACAAATTTCTCCGTTGCAAGACTATTTCTTGTTGTTTTTAACATCCTCTCTAATTTTTTGGATTGCAAGTTTAATTTTGGGGGTTGGGATTGGTCCACTGGTTTTTTGGCTAACCATTCTCCCCAAAAAGACACAAGCCGATTGTGCATCTAATTTTGGTGTTACTTTGATTGGTCGTGCCATTTTAGTCACCCTCTCCCTTATTTTTAACAACAACCATTTGTAATAATTAATAAATTGTACTTTGTAAACTTTATTAGTATTACCATTTTATTAACTGCCTGTCAATAAAAGCTTTAATAGCGTTCAAAAGTTGAGGCAAAAAAGGATTTGAATAAAGCACGATCTCTTTCTAAGGTTAAAAGTTGCCAAACAAAATCCGGAAGAAAGAGATCATATGAAACAAGGTATCAAATATAACACTATGGTTTAAATTATCAATAGTTTTAAATAACTGAAGAGTCTAAAGTCCTTTCGCCATGCCGAGCTTGATCCGGCATCCAGAAGCCATATGGTGATGATAAAACATTTGATTCCGGCTTTCGCCCTTCGGGGTGTAGTCCCCTCCGGGACGGAGGCCGGAATGACGGAAACGAATCGAGGTCTTAATAATTTCATTTAGTTATAAGGACTTTGGACTGCTTAGAAAATAAGAGATCTCCTGAGAAAATAACTTCTCAAACCGACCCACTACCAGATTTTGATCCTGCTTGACCTTAAAGTTCATCCCTGATAGTATAGCCCAACTTTAATTAAGAAGAGGTCTATTGAATATGGCAAGTCAAAAACGGGCTTTGATCAGCGTGACGGACAAGTCCGGGATTACCGAACTGGCCCGGGAATTGGTCGCCCTGGGATTTGAAATACTTTCGACCGGTGGAACGGCCAAGGCATTACGGGAGGCAGGACTCCCGGTGACCGAAGTTTCCGCTTATACGGGCTTTCCGGAGATATTGGACGGCCGGGTAAAAACGCTTCAGCCTAAAATTCACGGCGGGCTATTGGGACGCCGGAACGATCCCAACCACCTGGAACAGATGGAATCTCTGGGTATTGAACCGATCGACCTGTTGGTGGTCAACCTTTATGCCTTTGAAAAAACCGTGGCCAAACCGGGATGCACCCTGGAAGAGGCCATGGAAAATATCGATATCGGCGGTCCGGCCCTGCTTCGGGCCGCTGCTAAAAATTTTCAGGATGTGTCGGTCCTGACCGACCCGGCCGATTATCCCCAGGTCCTTAGGGAACTTAAAACCCAGGGTAACACTACTTTGGCTACCCGTTTCTATTTAGCCAAAAAGGTTTACGGCCTGACCCATCACTATGACGGGGCTATTACGCGCTATTTGGCGGATATGAACCTTCATGAATAACACCCTTTCTTTAAGGCAGGTCCCCGGCCGGGTGGCCTTTGATATCGACGGTGTCTTCGGCAACATCATGGAGCTCTTTATCCGTTTGGCCCGGGACCACTACAACATTGATTCCATACGCTATGAGGACCTTACCGAATATTATCTTTATGACTGTTTGCCGATCGAACGGGAAATCATCGATCTGATAATTGAGAAAGTCCTGGATTACCCTTATGCCCTGGAGATGCATCCCATCGATCATTCGGTTCGGGTCCTGACTGAATATGCCGAAAAACATCCCCTGGTTTTTATCACCGCCCGCAAAAAGCTCGATCCTATCCGGGATTGGGTGACCCGCACCCTGTCGCAAGTGGACCCTCAAAATATCCGGGTTATTTCTTCCCGTGAACATCATTTGAAATTGGGGATCTTGAAAGATCTGGGTATCCCCTATTATGTAGACGACCATCTGGATACCTGCCGGCTGCTGTCTGAAAATCGAATCACCCCCATTGTCTTTGACCAGCCCTGGAACAAAGGGCGGCATGAATACCACCGGGTGGCCGACTGGCAGGAGATAGGGAAAATTCTTTTGAAGGTATAAGGTCCAAGGTGTAGGGTATACGGCAAGACCCTAACTTTAGCAACGTAAACCTTGCCCCTTACACCTTGCACCGTGCACCTTGTTTTATTAACGGAGGCTTTCATGAAAATATTAGTAATCGGCGGCGGCGGCCGGGAACATGCCCTGGTCTGGAAGATCGCCCAGAGCCCCAGGGTTACCAAGATCTATTGTGCCCCTGGAAATGCCGGGATCAGAGAATTGGCCGAATGTATACCGATCAAAGCCGATGATGTCCCGGCACTGATCCGGTTCGCCCAATCAGAGAAAATCGACCTGACCGTGGTTGGACCCGAAGATCCCTTAACCAAAGGGTTGGTCGATGCCTTTGAGAAGAAGGGGCTTATGGTCTTCGGCCCCCGGAAAAAGGCCGCCATCCTGGAAGCCAGCAAAGATTTTTCCAAGCGCCTCATGGTCAAATATAATATTCCCACCGGGTCCTTTAAGACCTTCACTGATCCCAAGTCGGCCTTGGCCGGTTTGGAGAAAATCGGGGTCCCCGTCGTAGTCAAGGCCGACGGACTGGCCGCCGGAAAGGGGGTCATTATCTGCCAGACCATGGACGAGGCCAGGGCGGCCATCGAATTAATTATGCTCGACAAGGCCTTTGGGGAAGCAGGGGAAAAAATCCTTTTGGAAGAATATCTGATCGGAGAGGAGGCCTCCTTTCTGGCCTTCTCCGATGGACAAACGGTTGTACCCATGCCTTCCTCCCAGGACCACAAGGCCATTTTCGATAACGATCAAGGACCCAATACCGGAGGAATGGGGGCCTATTCGCCGGCCCCGGTCTTGGACCAGACTCTTTTCCAAGAGGCCCTGAACCAGGTCATGATCCCCACGGTCCGGGCCATGGCCAAAGAAGGCCGAATTTACAAGGGAGTGCTCTATGCCGGATTGATGATCAACAACGGCCGGATCAAGGTCCTGGAATTTAATGTGCGTTTCGGAGACCCCGAAGCCCAGCCTTTGTTGATGCGGCTTCAAAGCGACATCGTGGAAATTTTTGAGGCCGTGGTCAAGGGAACCTTGGATGAAATAAAAATTTCCTGGGATGAACGCCCGGCGGTCTGTGTGGTCATGGCCGAAAAGGGCTACCCCGGAACCTACCAAAAGGGACATGTCATCAAGGGGTTGGAAAAAGTTAAAGGCCTGGAAGATGTGGCGGCCTTTCAGGCCGGGACAACCTTAAAAGAAAAGGCCGTGGTTACCAATGGGGGGCGGGTCCTTGGGGTAACGGCCCTGGGAGCGGATATCCCCCAGGCCATACGTCGCGCCTACCAGGCCGTTAAAAAGATTCATTGGGAGACCGCTTATTATCGTAGCGATATCGGACAAAAGGCCCTGAAATACGACCGGAAGGAAGCTAAAACCGTCCCCCTGGTGGGGATTGTCCTGGGCAGCGATTCAGACCTTCCGATTATGGAAAAAGTGGCCAAGACCTTAAGGGAGTTTAAGATCCCTTATGAGTTGATGATTTCTTCGGCCCACCGCTCGCCTAAAAAGACGGCTGAATTTGCCCGAAAGGCCGAAGAAAAAGGCTTTAAGGTTTTGATTGCCGGGGCCGGGGCGGCCGCCCATTTGGCCGGGGTTCTGGCTGCCGAAACCACCCTGCCGGTTATCGGGGTCCCGATAGATTCTTCTTCCTTGAAGGGTTTGGATTCTCTGCTGGCCATGGTCCAGATGCCTTCGGGCATTCCGGTGGCCACTATGGCCATCGGGGCCGCCGGGGCCAAAAACGCCGCCATCCTGGCCGCCCAGATCCTGGCTTTGGATTCTCCGGCCCTGGCTTCGGCCTTGAAGACTTTTAAGGGAAGTCTGGAAACAGAGATTGAGGAAAAAAACAAAAAGGTCCATACGGTCTGGCCGTAGAAAGTGTGACGAGTGACGAGTGACGAGTGACGAGATAAGGCTTTTTACCGACCCTCGACCCCCGTCACCGCTACTATAAGGTATCATGAAAATTATTGCCGACTTCCACGTCCATTCGGCCTACAGTCGGGCCACCAGCAAAGAAATGCACCTGAAGACCATGGCCTATTGGGCCGGGTTGAAGGGAATCAACCTGCTGGGCACCGGGGATTTCACCCATCCGACCTACTTTGAAGAAATCAAAAACGATCTGGAAGAAACCGGTCAAGGGCTCCTGAAGCCAAAAGGAGACGATTCCCCGGCCGTCCAGTTTATCCTGACGGCCGAGACCAGTCACATTTACACCCAGGCCGGCAAGGGCCGCCGGGTCCACATGATGATCTTTGCCCCCAGTATCCGGTCGATAGAAAAAATTAATCTCCATTTGGGACGCATCGGGAATATCCATTCCGACGGCCGGCCTATTTTCGGTTTCTCAGCCAAAGACCTGGTAAAAATAGCCCTGGATATAGATCCGGAATGCCTGGTCGTCCCGGCCCATGCCTGGACCCCCTGGTTTTCGGTCTTTGGTTCCCATTCCGGTTTTGACAGCCTGGAAGAATGTTTTGAAGAACAAACCCCTCATATTTTTGCTATCGAAACCGGCCTTTCTTCCGATCCGGCCATGAACCGGCGCTGGTCGGCCCTGGACCGGATCAGTCTCATCTCCAATTCCGATGCCCATTCACCGGCTAAAATCGGCCGGGAAGCCAATCTCTTTCAGTGTGAGATGACCTTCAAAAGCATCGTCCAGACCATCAAAGGGAAAAATCCCAAACACTTTTTGGCGACTATCGAATTTTTCCCGGAAGAAGGGAAATATCACTTTGACGGCCATCGGATCTGCGGGATCTGCTATTCCCCAAGCCAAACCCGGGCAAAGGATTATCTCTGCCCGGTCTGTGGGAAACCTTTGGTGGTCGGGGTCATGCACCGGGTGGAAGCCCTGGCCGACCGTCCTTTGGGATGGACACCCCAAGGGGCCATTCCGGCCTTCCATCTCGTCCCTCTGGAAGAAATACTGGCCGAGGTGTTTGAAGTCGGGGTCCAATCCCGCAGGATCAGGAAAGAATATCTGCGATTGATCGAACGGGGAGGTTCTGAATTTCAAATCCTTTTGGATTTACCGGAAGAAGCATTGCGGTCTTTTATGGAGGACCGCCTGGTAGAAGGGATTATGCGGGTCCGTCAAGGCCGGATCGGGGTCAAGCCGGGTTATGACGGGGTCTATGGTCAGGTAAAATTATTCAAGGAAGATGTTCCCCCTTCGAAATTCCCCTCCCCCCAACTCAATCTTTTTTAAAGAGTTTTCTGAGAAGGTCTAGACATCCATCTTCCCGGCAATGAGCACGGCATTGGTTCCTCCAAAAGCAAAGGAATTGGACATTACCGTTTTGACTTGAACGCCTCTTCGGGTGTTGTTCGGAACAAAATCGAGGTCGCACTCCGGATCAGGATGGTCCAGGTTAATCGTGGGGGGAATGGCCTGATTTTTTATGGCCAGCAGGGAGGCAATAAATTCAATGGCCCCGGTGGCCCCCATGGTATGGCCATGCATCGATTTGGTGGAACTGACCGGAATCCTGTAGGCGTATTCGCCAAATACCTTCTTGATGGCCTGGGTCTCCAATAAATCATTCAACTGGGTTGCTGTCCCATGGGCATTGATGTAGTCTATTTTTTCGGGCAATAAACCGGCCTCTTGGAGTCCCTCTGACATGGCCCGCGCCTGCCCTTCGAGGGAGGGACGAGTCAGATGCAGGGCATCGGAGGTTGAGCCATAACCAAGGAGTTCTGCGTAGATAGGTGCCCCCCGGCTGACAGCCCGTTCCAACTCCTCAAGGACCACCATGGCCGCCCCTTCACCCATTACCAAACCGGTACGGTTTTTGGAAAAAGGTTTACACGATTTTGACGGGTCCTCTGGATCTTCTTCGGCCAGTATCCTCAGGGATTCCCAACTTCGATAACATCCATAGGTCAAAAAGGCTTCGGTCCCGCCGGCGATCATCAGGTCCACATAGCCGTCTCTGATTTGCCGGAAGGCCTCCCCGATGGCGTTTCCGGACGAAGCACAGGCCGTGGATAAGGTCAAACAAGGTCCGGAAAGACCATACTCTATCGATATGTGGGAGGCCGAGGCGTTATTCATCACCATAAGCACCGTGAAAGGCTTCACTCTATCGGCGCCCTGTTTAAAAAGCTGATCGTACATTTCCTCTATGGAGTTTCCCCCACCCATACCCGAACCGATATAGACGCCGGCCCGTTCTTTTTCTTTCGGCTCAAGAGAGAGTTCAGAATCTTTCCAGGCTTGAGAAGCGGCCGCTAAAGCGAACTGGCCGGTTCGATCCATTATAGACACTTGTTTTTTAGTAAAATAATCGAAGGGATTAAAATCGACTTCAGCGGCAATTTTTACTGAAAGGAGATTTGAATAGGTTGAAGAGATCCTTCTGACTCCCGACTTGCCGGCCAGGAGATTGGCCGAAAAGTCAGGGATATTATTTCCACAAGGGGAAATAATGCCAAGCCCGGTGATGGCGACCCGCCGTTTCATAATAGAATCTCCGAAAGCAGGTTAAATTGTATCTGGTTAGCTTTTTGAAACTTTATTAGATATTATAACTTTATGACCCGGCCCTTTGTTCCAAGACGAACCGGTCCACAGCCTCTACCATGTCCTGTATCGTTGTCACCTTAAATTCCCGGTCAGGAATTTTAATATTAAATTCATTTTCGATATCAAACATGAATTCGATCATATCCAGTGAATCGATGCCTAAAAATTCGATCACCGTCGTAGGTTTAAGCTCTTCAATGTCGAATTCGAACTTGGCTGCAAAAAGTTCCTTAAGTTTTTCCAGGGTGCTGGGCATAAATGTTCCCTCCGGTTCCTAATGATGTTCCGAAGACTCGTTCTAAAGGAAAATCCGCCCTGAAAATACACCAATTCAGATAAAAAAGAAAGGCCAAACTGACTCAAGGAATTGGATCATAATAAAGGGGATGACGAGTTATTACATAATCATCAATTTAGTTCGAAAATAGCTCAAAGCTGAAAGCTGAAAGCTCAAAGTAAACAATAAAAAATTAAAATCGAGGTCTGGCGAAACCGATTTTTATGCTTCGTGGTGACCCAATGGGTCATGAGGGTTTAATCGATGAGTGCCTTTCCCTGGGGACTCCCGTCAGAGACTCGCAACAGCTATTCCAACAGTCTTGACTGCTTCGGTGATTACAAACAGCGTTTGCCTGATGTTTTTCAGATCTTCAAGTGCCTGATCGATTTCTTCCTGGGTTTTGTCCGCTACTTCCATGAGTTGCTTAACCTTGACGGTACTCTGGTTAATGATCAGATTGTGAGCGAGAATATAGTTTTTCAAGGCTTCTTTTTTATTATCCTCCACTTGTTCTTTAAGAAAAGGATTATCCCCGCAGGCATAAAATAGTTTGTCCAGGTTGTTAGATATTCGATGATACTGATTTTTTAATTTTTTAACGGCGGCTGATTCTTCAGAGGTCATTTCTTCTCCTTGGCAATTACGATTAGACTTGTTCCCTTTTTTGGAATTTGGAAGAATCGGCGATGGATCGGATCGCCAATCGAGGCATCCTGAAAACATACGCGAATCCTTCCGGTTCTTCAGACCTTAGCAAAGCCTATGCCAGGGGAGATTAAATTATACTTGGTTAATTATTTTACAGGGTTGTAATTTTCAAGGATTAAGGTGGTGAAGGCGGGTTGCACAAAAACGAAGTCAAGCTGCACAATTTACTGTGCTCCCTTCCTCAATCCCTCGATTCAATAGTTATTGATGGACTTGTAAAAAGTCCATCCGTATTGAGGGATTGGGGAAGGGACATTTTGAAGAAAGGAATTTCTATCTCGATCGTTCCTGTGTAGAGGACCGTCGAAGGCCCGTTCCTTTTCCCTTTGAAAGCCCGAATATGGTGCTGGCGTGATGGGCACCGGGAGAAATCCCGGCTCGAGAACTATCTTTCCGGTCCCCTTTGTACGGCCCCGCCGCCCTGCGGTTCCTTGATTCGGGCTTTTCATTATGGCGGGCCCGCTCCCCGGCCCGCCGGCTGCGAATGGCGGCAATCCGCTCGTTTAAGGGGATCTCGAACCGCTCGGCCGGTCTCTTTTCATAATCAAAGCCGGGCACCTTTTCTCGAGGCACCCGCTTGCCAAGGCGCTGTTCGATGGACCGGAAAGTGCTTTCCTCATCGGGAGAGACCAAGGTGCAGGCATCGCCCGCGGCCATGGCCCGACCGGTCCGGCCGACCCGGTGGACGTAATCTTCGGCTAAAGGGGGGACGTCAAAATTACAGACCAGACCGAGGGCCTCTACGTCGATCCCCCGGGCGGCGATATCCGTGGCCACCAGGACACGGAACCTGCCTTTTTTGAATCCGGACAAGGCTTCGGTCCTCTGACCCTGACTGCGGTTGCCGTGGATCCTGGCGCACGAAACGCCGTGTCTTTCCAGAAAATCGGCCAACCGGTTGGCCCGGTGCTTGGTCCGGGTAAAGGCCAGGACGCTCTTGGTCTCGCTCTGGTTGAGGAGGGCCAGCAAGAGGGTTGATTTCAACTCATGAGCAACCGGATAGGCCACGTGGCTGATCTGGGCTGCCGGCGTCGGTTTGGGCCTGATATTGAGGGAAACCGGATTATTGAGCATTTCCCCGGCCAGGACCACGATGGGCGGTGGCAGGGTGGCCGAGAAGAACAGGGTCTGACGTTTGTCCGGAAGTTGTCCCAGGATGCGACGGATATCGGGCAAAAACCCCATGTCGAGCATGCGGTCCGCCTCGTCCAGAACGAGATAGTCAATTCCGTCGAGCCGGGCGTAATCGTTGCGCATATGGTCCAGGAGCCGTCCGGGGGTTGCGACCAGGACGTCTACTCCCTTTCGGAAGGCCTGTACCTGGGGAACAGGAGAGACCCCTCCGTAAACGGCCGCGCCCTTCAGGGGCGTATGCCGGGCCAATTCATAAAAATGCTCGGTAATCTGTACGGCCAGCTCCCGGGTGGGAACAAGAACGAGAACCCGGGTTTTTCCTCGGGGCTGTCCGATCAACCGGTGGAGAACGGGCAAGAGGAAAGCGGCGGTTTTTCCGCTTCCCGTCACGGCCGAGGCCATGACATCGCGGCCTTGAAGAAGAGGCGGAATGGCCAGCTTTTGAATCGGTGTGGGCTGGTCAAAACCCTTTTCCTCGAGGGCTTTCAATAGATGAGGGTTAAGTGCAAAAGATGAAAATGACATAGATCTCCTTTTTCACCGGGCGGGCTTTCCTCGCATGGCAAAGAAACGCCTGATGAATTGATCCGGCTGGTTTATGGTAAATTCGGAGGACGTTAGGATGAATAGGTCGGGATTGCCGGTGAAGCCGCCGTTCAGGCTATGAAACTGTCCACAGGTACTTGGGTATTGTGCCCCAGGCAGGGCCTGATGGTTTTGGCTTCCGGAGCTTTTGACAAGGACTTCTTCTTTATTATTTTAAGAATATATACCAGGATGGGATGGATGTCAAGCTTTAAAAGACCTTTGACCCAACCCGGACCAGCCGGAACCAAAATTGGATATACGAAACATGTTAAATGTCTTGGCTGGTTCCGGGTTAACGGCCTGTTCTTTAATAAATTCTATCCATTTTGCGTAGAAATTTATTCTTAAGTAACTATTTGCCGCTATTGATCAGATCATCTATTTCTTTGTGATACATTTTGAATAACTCCCTGGTGATGATCATTTTTTGAACATTGGAGGTCCCCTCCAGATATTCCATGCCCCGGGCGTCGGCACTCAACTGATTGATCAAATCATTTTTAAGATAGCCTCGGCCGCCCATCAGGACCATGGCCCGGGCCGCCACATCCATGACCATTTGCGAGGCGAACAATTTGGCTTGCGAAGAACTCATCCGGTAATAAGGACTTCCGATCTGTTCCAGGGCGTGTAAACAAAGGCCTCTGGCCGCATTGATTTTGGTGTGCATATCGACCAGTTGGAAACTGATATCCTGACTGCTGGTCAGGGAATGATCAAATTGTTTTCTTCGCAGGGCATATTGATAGAGCTCCCGGAAAATCCGGAAAGCCAACCCGCAGCAGATGCCGGCAATATAAATTCTTCCCTGGTCGATAACATCAAGGGTCAAAAGAAGACCCATTCCTTCTTCTCCGACCCTGTTTTCCAGGGGTACGAGGGCGTCCTGAAAGATGAGCCGTCCGATCGGCAAGGCCTTCAAACCATCTTTTTCCGGGAGTCCCTTTATAAAGAATCCCGGGGTTTGATTCTCGACAATAAACACACTTAACGAACGGGGGCCTTTGATCCCTTTGGTATTGACCAGGATGGTATAGATATCGGCCAAGCCGCTGTTAGAGATAAAAATCTTCTCGCCGTTGAATCGATAGTGCTGATTCAAACGTCTGGCCATAAGGCCGATGGCACTGGCATCAGAACCGGCCTTTTCCTCGGTCATGGCAATGGCTCCTAAATGTCCCTGGGCCATCCGGGGAAGGTATTTTTCCTTTTGATCCTCATTTCCCCGAAGAACAAGGTCGATGGCCCGGCCATGGGACACAAAGATAATGCCGATACCGGGAGAAGTATAGCCCAGGAGTTCCATCAAACAGTAGATGTCTCCTTCGGAGGTCTTTCGTCCCCCATATTCCGGGGGCACCAGGAGATCGAAAATATGGGCCTCCCGGAAAGCCGAAACGATCTGGTCCCACTCCTTGGGAAATATAGCCTTATTGTCTTCAATCCTGGTTTCTAATAAAGAATAGTTGGGAATGACCATCTCTTTTAGAATAGCGATCAGGTCGCCGACATAGGCCTTTTTCTTCCAACCCGGTTGAAATGAATCAAGAATGCTCAAGAGGTTTTCCATCTAATCGGTCTCCATTTGGAATAAAACCGGAACCCCTTTGGGGCACCAGGATCAGCCGCTGAGAGAGGTACTCTATCATAAACCTGCGGCAGGTGCAAATAAGTTGGGGGGCTGATGGTGCATTTTTAATTTACAAAGATGTTCCAGTTATGATATAGGTCTGCTGTAAAAAAAGAGTTTTTCCGCAGCATGTTAAGGGTTCCCAACTGTTAATTGCCGTTCACAATTAACCCAAAGGCAACCATGTCAGATGGAAATGATTTTACAAATAATCATTAGCGGGCTGGCCACCGGCGGTGTCTATGGATTGATCGCCCTCGGTTTTGTCCTGATCTACAAGGCCACCAGCGTCTTGAATCTGGCCATGGGCGAATTCATGACCATCGGGGCCTTTATCTGCCTGACCGTCCTGACCCAACTCCAGGCCCCTTTTTATGTGGCCGTCCTTTTTACCCTCCTTTTTGCTTTTGTGCTCGGGGTGATCGTGGAAAGGGTGATCTTACGACCCCTTATCGGGGAACCTATCATTTCGGTCATTATGGTCACCATCGGGTTGGGGGTTGCTTTGCGGGGGCTTATGTACATGATCTGGACCCCGGTCTTTCGAAATTTTCCCGATATCTTCCCCCCCAAGCCCTTGAATCTTAAATTTGCCGTCGTCCCCTCAGGTTTATTGTGGGGATTTATCTTCGCCATCATCGGCACCCTGATTTTTGTATCCATTTTTAAATTTTCCCGGACCGGCATAGCCATGAGGGCCACGGCCAATGACCAGCAAGCCGCCCAGTCCATGGGCATCAGCGTCCGTTGGGTCTTCGCCCTGGCCTGGAGCTTCGGGGCCATGGCCTCGGCCATCGGCGGGATTGTCATCGGTAATTTGTCAGGCATCAGCGTCTATATGGGTGACATAGGGCTCAAGGTCCTGGCGGTTATTATCCTGGGGGGGCTGGACAGCATCGGGGGGGCCATCCTCGGGGGATAGATTATAGGCGTCCTGGAGAATTTGGCCGGCTTCTATATCGATCCTTTGGTTGGAGGAGGCATTAAAAGCGTGGCCCCCTTCTTCATTCTGGTTTTGATCCTTATGTTCCGGCCTTACGGATTGTTCGGGAAAAAGCTCATTGAGAGGGTCTAAGGGGAAGTGACGAGTAACGGGTGACGAGTGGCGAGTAAAAAAATCCATTTATTCTCCTGTCACTGGTCCGGTTAATCGGGAAAACATTATGCGCTGCGGCGATTTTAAAGAAAACTACCTGAAGGACGAAGCGATCTTCCAATCGCGGTTCGTTAAGTTTTTTTTAGCCTTGTTTTTTGTGTTTCTGCTGATCTTTCCCTTCGTGGCCAATGCCTACTTTTTATACCTAGCCAATATGATCGGTTTTGCCGTCATCGGGGCCGTGGGGTTGAATCTGTTGACCGGTTTTACCGGGCAGATTTCCCTGGGCCACTCGGCCTTTATCGGGGTCGGGGCCTATACTTCGGCGATCCTGATCAGCCGCTTCGGCTTTTCCTTCTGGGCCTCTCTCCCCTTTGCCGGATTGGTTTCAGCCCTGGCCGGTTTGATCATCGGCCTGCCTTCCCTCCGGGTCAAAGGCCTGTATCTGTGCGTCGCTACCCTGGCCTCCCAGTTTATCTTTGAATTTGTCTTCGTTCACTGGGAGTCCATGACCAAGGGGATCACCGGCATCCATATCCCGCCGCCCCAGATCGGCGGTTTTAAGTTCGCTACCGAAAAGGATTTTTATTGGATCACCCTCTTTTTTGCCATCCTGGCCGTGGGCTATGCCCGCAATCTGGTTCGTTCCCGCATGGGCCGGGCCTTTATCGCCATCCGGGACCGAGACCTGTCCGCCGAAATTATTGGAATCAATCTCCTGCATTACAAATTGAGCTCTTTTGCCATCAGTTCCTTTTATGCCGGGATCACCGGCGCCCTTTGGATGAGCTTTTTAAAGGTCATAACGCCGGAACATTTCCCTTTTATTTTGAGTATACAATTTCTGGCCATGATTATCATCGGGGGCCTGGGCAGTGTCATCGGGTCGATTTTCGGGGCCGTCTTTATGACCATCGTACCGGAACTCCTGAATTATCTGGCCGGGGTCGTCAAAATGCAGGCCCCGGGGTACGAACAGATTTTTATTCCCTTAAAAGAGGTGGTCTTCGGCGGTTTAATTATCGCCTTCCTGATTTTCGAACCCCATGGCCTGGCAGAAATCTGGAACCGCATCAAAAGCGTCTTCCGGCTTTGGCCGTTTTCGTATTAAACCGCCATGCCCCGCCTTTTGGGGCGTGGCACCACGAAGTATGAAAATAGAACTCGGTAAGCGCTGAGCCCTATTTTCGAACTAAACTTTTATGCCTCACGGGAGGGCACCATGCGCCTAAAAAATTTTCTGGGGCTATGGGCTATGGGCACAAGGTAAATTATTTTATGGTTTTTTTCGCCTATGGCCTATAGCCTCGTGCCTATAGCCTGATTTTTTTTATTTTCATGTTAAGAAAGGAGGGGGCTTTCTAAATCTTCTGATGAAGGGTTTACCTAAAAATTTTTTTTAAGGAGGGTCTGTTCACATGAAAAAAGCATTGATGATTATCCTGACCATTGTAATGGGTTTGAGTCTTTATTCTTTTTATCCGGCCCAGGCCCAGCAGACTTACACCATTTGTGCCGTCCATCCCTTTACCGGCCGTTTTGCCTTTGCCGGGATCCACGGACAGGATGCCATGAAGGATGCCGTGGATATGGCCAATGAGGCCGGAGGCATCAACGGTAAAAAACTCCTCTATTACTGGAAGGATGGGGAATACAAAGACGACGTGGGGAT
>JACRBX010000207.1 GCA_016219225.1 Deltaproteobacteria bacterium | reverse complement strand
GAGTGATCTCCTTAGTCTTGTTCGAAGTGAGTATGCCCGGATCGATGATGAGGGCAGGACTCTCATTCAATCAGCATTTAAGAGCTCAGGGAATCTGGAGGTCACCGATAAAGAACTCCGAGTTACCCTCAATCCTCTAAGTTCACCGCATCGCAGCAAGGCTATCGGAAGGCTCTGTGAAATGTTGAATACGACAAAAACATTATTCCCGGGTTCGAAGCTTCGACTCGTTTATGGTGTCTAGGATACCCTCCATGTTACATAAAAATGAGGCACTGTGTCAGGATGTCTGAACTTATTGGCAACTTCAAGAACCCCGGTCGAGTGTGGCGTGACCGCGACGGTGATGTTGCTGATCATGACTTCCCTTCCTATGCAAAAGCCAAAATCAGCCCCTATGGTATTTACGACACCATAGCCAATACTGGAATGGTTTGTGTCGGCATCAGCCACGACACCCCCACTTTTTGCCGCAGAGTCCATCATAACCTGGTGGGAGGGATACGGCGCTCAGCAGTATCCAAAATCCCGCAACATCCTCATTCTCGCCGACAATGGCGGAAGCAATAGATCCAAATCCGTTGCCTTAAAGTATCATTTATGGAACTCACTCTGTCTTCAGTATGGATTGACTGTCCAGGTTTGTCACTACCCCACTGGCGCATCCAAATGGAATCCCATCGAACACCGCCTCTTTTCAGAAATTTCAAAGAACTGGGCTGGCGAGCCTCTCGTCAACCTTCAAACTGCTCTTAATTTCATACGAAAAACAAAAACGACTTCCGGACTGCGTGTTTCTGCGGTACTGAATCGCAAGCATTATCAATGTAAAGAAAAGATATCCAAAGAAGATGCGGCCCAAATCTTAATCAAAAGGGATTCAGTCTTTCCGGATTTGAACTATAGGTTGCTGCCTCCAAAATGAGAAGTTATTTTTTCGCAAACGCTAAGCTGAAGCTCCATGGTGTAGTTTTTCAAATTAAATGGTCTTTAGGAACCTGATTAAATGGTCCCGATCAAAATATTCCAAGTTATTTAGCCTACCGCAAATCATTCAAGACACACTATACGGATTTGAAGGGCACCCAGGAAGGGAAGACTTCCCGGGTGTGATCAGGGCTAAAATATTTCAGAAGCCGCCAAGCGGACATGTTCGGGGGTGACGGTTAGGGATTGGGCAGCCGTGGCAGCGATGAGGGCACCCCGGGCCAGGTGATTGGCTTTGCGGAAAAGGCCGCCAGATCCTTGCTGGATAGCGGTAATGGCCGCATCCTCCAGGGGATTGGTTTTTAAACCGGCCAGGGTTAGATGATGAGCCAAATAGTTTTCCATTTCCTGACGGGAGACGCCTTTGAGATGACAGCGGGCCAGGATGCGGGAAGCCAAAGGATGAGAGGTGCGGAAGACGAGTTGATCTACCAGGGGACTTTGACCGGCCAGTATGATGGGTAGATAAGGTTTGGAGTCCTGGTAGAACTGAGTGAGGGTGTGGAGTTCGGCAAAGACCTCCAGTCGCAAGAGGGAAGCCTCATCAATAATCAGGACGGGCTTTATTTTTTTACCCTCATAAAGGTCACGGATTTCCTTTTGGATCAAGCGGGTCAAGACGGCTCGGGAAGAGCTGGTTTTTTCGATACGGAGTTCAGCCAGGATGAGGCGATAGAGTTCCAGGATGGAACCTGGGGTGGCGGTGATGGGGATGGTGCGGTATTCGGAAGGATGGAGATTTGCGGCCACGTAACGTAAGGCGGTGGATTTCCCGGAACCGACCTCGCCGGTGACCAGAGCGATTCCGCCCAAACGGACGGTGTAATCGAAGCGGTCCTGCACGGCGGACAGGGCCGGTGTTTTCAGGATTTCCTTAAGATTTATATCGGAGCAAAAGGGTTCCCGAGAAAGACCGAAGAAGGTACGATAGTGGGCGGTCATGAGCGGTTCCCCCTTTCCCAGAGCACTCCGCCGTGATAAGCCGATTCCTGGGAAGTTTCCAAGACCAAGCGGCTGTCTTTATCCCGTTTGACCCGGCTGTTGACCTGAAGATTGACCGGGGATAAAAATCCGTAGGATTGATTATTCCAGACCACTTCGATCTGTTCGAGATTGGCTTCGTGATAACGCAAGGTGATCTGCTGACCGATTAAACCAACCGGGGCTTCAAAGAGTTTCCCGTTCAGGCTGACGGTGCGGTCTTTGGCTACCCGTCTACGGGCGGTTTAGCGAAAATAGTCCGGCAGGTTGGTCGGGGCAGGCCGTAGACATTCCATCCGGGAGGCGAAACGCTCCCAGGGGGCCTGACCGGTAGCGCCGTGTTTCCGACGATGATAAATCTCCCGCAGCCAGATATCGAAGGCCAGGTTCAAATCGCTCAGGGTGGTTCCCCGAAAACCGGTCAAGAAATCTGACCGAACGGTTTTAAACCAGCGTTCTATTTTCCCCTTTCCTTGGGGCTTATAGGGCCGAGCATGGATCAGGGCGATCCCCAGGGAGGCGGTCACCTGTTCCAGATGGTGAGATCTAAAAGCGGCTCCGTTATCGACGTAAATTTTACGTGGTAGCCCTCGGGTGGCCAGCGCCTGCTCCAGCGCTTTTAGAAAAAAAGTCAAGGACTCCCCGGGATAGAATGCTCCGTAGGGAACCAGTCGGGAGTGGTCATCGATAAAGGCAATCAGATAGCTTTTGCGTTTTTTCCCTCCGGTTTCCACCAGGGGGCCATGTAAGACATCGCTTTGCCATAAGTCATTGGGCAGTTCCGCTTCGAACTTTCTGCGGTCTTCGGGGATCATCTGCTGGGCTTTCATCAACCCCCGGTCCCGTAAAAAGCGATAGGCTGTAGTCTGGGAGAGTTTTCCAAAGCCCTTTTGTTCCAGTTGCTCGACCAGTTTTCGAACCGGGGCCCGGGG
>JACRBX010000206.1 GCA_016219225.1 Deltaproteobacteria bacterium | reverse complement strand
CTGCCACAGCCAGTTCGTTCCCCATTCTGACAAATTCGGCTACCGGTGCGGCCTGGCCGGTAAGCGGAAGAAGCAAACCCAGCTTAACAACCTTTTCAGCAGCCGAGACTATTCCCGCGTAAAAACAAAAAGAAATAACCACCAACGCCATTGCCCATTTACGATTTCTTTTCTTTTCCATCCTTCTTCCTCCTTTTTAAAAATATAGTTTCAAGTTGCAAGTTTCAGGTTGCAGGTTTCAAGGACCGGAAAAACACATTTTCATCCTTCGTGGTGCCCTTCCCCTGAAGCGTCTTCTTCCACCTTAAACAGATCTTTGTACTTCTCCCGCAACTCATATTTTTTGATTTTGGTCCCTATGGATATCGGCAATTGATCGACAAAGACCACCCGCTTGGGGGTTTCAAATCCGGCCAGCTTCGATCGACAGAAATCGATCAATTCTTTCTCATCAATATCTTCTCCGGGTTTTTTTATAACCGCGGCTACTACCCCTTCGCCCCAGCGTTTATGGGGCACTCCAAATACCGCCACATTCTCCACTTTAGAATGAATAGCTATCGTATTTTCCACCCGCATGCTGGAAACATTTTCCCCCCCGGATTTAATGACATCCTTGAACCGGTCCACCAAAATCATATAGTTATTTTCATCATATTGGGCGGCATCGCCGCTATGCAACCAGCCCCCTTTTAAGGCCTTTTGAGTGGCCTCTTCATCCAGATAATATCCGGCCATCATAACCGGAGACCGCATCACCTTTTCCCCGGTCAAACGGGGAGGACAAGTTTTCATGTCTTCGTCAACGATTCGAGTGGCATAAAAAGGGTGAGAAACGCCCAGGTAATTCGAGGCCGGGGAGGCTTTTTTATAGACCTCATAGAATTTATGGTGCCATCCCCGGGTATCATAGACGCACTCGGTTTGCCCGTCGTAACTGAGGATAATCAGATCTTCTCTAAAAATCCTTCTCATTTTTTGGTCTGTTTGTGGAGGAAGCGATCCCCACCCATAGGGACAGGTCCTGAGGTACTGAGTCGCATACCGCCCTGGATTTTTTTCATAGATCTCGACGATCCGGGCATAATCGACCGGTCCCCCATAGATGCTGGTCAATTTTTCCTTGGTCATAGTTTCCACAATGAGTTCTGGATCCGGAGACCGGGTCATCACCGCCGTTCCACCGATGACGTGGGCGGACAAAACATTTCCCTGGGCGGCAATATGAAAAATAGGATAATAAATTCCTATCCGGTAATCCCATTCCGTGGAAACTCCTGCCCCTCTGGACATGGTCATGGCATGACTCAAGGCGGAGAAATACAAATAGATATGGCTGATCAGGACACCCTTCGGCAAGGAAGTCGTCCCGGAGGTATATAAAATTTCAACGATATCATCTCCGTGAATGGTTACCTCAGGCTCTTTAACGGAGGATCCTCCGATAAAGTGATTGAAGGATTGGCTCCCTGGAATGATCTCCCCGGCCATCGGGATAGTCACTCCGACTTCGAGGCCGTTTTCTTTAAAAGCCTTTTCCGCCCGGGGAAAGAGCAGATCATCAACCAGCGAAAATTTTGGTTTTGTTTGCCTGATGATATGCCCGATAACATCCGGGGCGATCATGACATTAACCGGCACCATAACCACCCCGGCCTTGGCCGCTCCGATCTGAGCGATATAATATTCGGCGCTGTTTGAGGCGAACATCAATACCCTGTCGCCCCGTTCAAGTTTTCTTTCCAAAAGGGCGTTGGCAAACCGATTGGCTTTTTCATCCAACTGTCTATAGGTTAGCCTCCGGTTTTCTTCATCGGCATAAGCCCCTTCCCAGGAAATCAAGGCCTCCTTATCCGGGCAACTCCAGGTCATTCTTTCCAGCATATCCCCCACAGCCACCCGGTCCCAGCGATGGTCCGCCCGACGATTATATAAACTGGTCACATCCATTTTCATTATTCATGTCCTTCCCAAAAACTAACCAGAGATAATTGAAATTTCGCTGTTGCGTACAACTTGTCAAAATAAGGTGGCAATTTATCCCTTTGAAAAATTTGAAACTTTTACCCGAAAACCCTTACCTTCGCGCACGTCATTCCTCGTGAAAACGGGAATCCAGGTTCTTTTCGTCTCAGCATAGCAACTGGATTCCCGTTTTCACGGGAATGACGGTGAGGCTATCGACGTTTTTTCAAAAAGCTAAACTGCAATAAAAAGCTTAAACTCGCATAATTTACAACCCGTAACCCGTAACAGCACTTATGTTTACTCACATAGCATGCCATCCCCCATCGACAAAAAGGATCTGTCCGGTAACATAGTCCGAGGCGGCCGAAGCCAGGAAAAGAATACTGCCTTTTAAATCTTCGCTTTTTCCCAATCGGCCCATCGGAACTCGGGAGAGTATTTTATCCCCGTGATTTGCAATCGTCGTCTGGGTCATATCCGAATTCATAAATCCGGGGGCAATGGTATTGACATTGATATGGAATGACGCCCATTTTACAGCCAAATCCTTGGTCAGCGTGATAATGGCCCCTTTGCTGGTGTTATAGGCAACGGCATCCATGTATCTGGGATCACCGCCATAAAGTCCTTCGACAGAAGAAAGATTGATGATCTTTCCCTTTTTTTGACGGATCATCATCCGGCCCAAGGCCTGGCAGCATAAAAAGGTTCCCGTAACGTTTACCTGCATGACCTTGTTCCATTTATCCAGAGGATAATCCAGGACCGGTGCCCCCCAGGTCGCCCCGGCATTGTTTACCAGGATATCTACCCGGCCGAATTCTTTTTCGATAAATTCGGAAAGGTTTTTTACCTCCTCGGGATTACTGACATCACACTTCACTGCCCGGCAGGATACACCAAGGCTTTGAAGGTGTTCAATCTGCTTCCCGTATTTGGTGATTTCTCTTGAACAGATGATGATATCCGAACCCGCCTGGGCCAGAGTCTCGGAAATCGTCAACCCGATTCCTCTGGCCCCGCCGGTAATGACGGATATCTGGCCCTGCAAATCAAATAATCCTGTATTTTCCATATCAGCTTCCCATTCTTATTGATTAAACCGGTTATCTTTCAAAGTTTCCCGGGCTATAATCACCTTCATAATTTCCGAGGTTCCGGCACCGATTTCATGATGCTTGGCATCCCGGAAATACCGGGCCACTTTATATTCCTCCATATAGCCATATCCCCCCATGATCTGGACGGCCTCTTTGGCCGCCTGCATGGTTACGGTGGAGGAATAGTATTTTAATATGGCCGCCTGCCGGGTTATGGTTTCCCCCTGATCAGCCACGCGGCAAAGCTGATAGAGATAGCTTTTCCCCAGCTCGATTCCGACTGCCATTTCCGCTATCTTTTCCTGGATGAGTTGGAATTCTCTGATGGGACGGCCGAAAACGATTCTTTCTTTGGCGTACTGAGCAGCGGCTTCCAGGCAGGCCTCAGCAATGCCCATGGTGGAAGCCCCTTCCATAAGCCTTTCCACATCCAAGGCTTCCATCAAATATCTAAATCCTTCGCCCTTCTCTCCCAGGATTTGATCCTTGTGGACTCTGACCTCATTAAGAAAAATTTGTCCTGTGGGGGAGGACCTCATTCCCAATTTTTCCAAAGGGGGGCCGGTTTCCAATCCATCCATCCCCCGTTCAAGGATGAACCAGGTTCCTCCCTTGATTTTACTTTTCTCCTGGCTGGTCCTTGTCAGAATGGCGAAATAATCGGCAATGGGGGCATTGGTGATGAAGGTTTTCGAGCCGTTCAGGCGATAATAATCTCCTTCCTCCGTGGCTGAAGTTTTTATTCCCAGGGCATCGGTGCCGGCATCCGGCTCGGTAATGGCCAGGGCACCGATCTTTTCCCCCATAATCACGGAGCGCATATATTTTTCTTTTTGGGCATGACTGCCGTGATTCAAAACGGCTCGGGCAAACAGAATGATATCGGCGAAAAGGGTGATGTCGAAACCGGCGCTGATCCTGGCCGTTTCCTCACTGATGATAGCCCTCGAGGTCAAGGAAAGGTTACTTCCCCCATACTGTTCCGGGAAAAATGATCCCAGAAATCCCAATTCGCCCATTTTTTTTATAAGCTCCCTCGGAGGCTGCCCCTCCTTTTCCATCTTTCCTGCAATCGGTTCCAATTCTTTGGAGAAAAATTTTCTTACACTTTCCCGCAACAACATTTCCTCATCGGTTAATGTAACCATCCCTGCTTCTCCACTTCCCTAATTTTTGATTTAAAAGGTAAATCTATGGATATTTTCGTATTAAGCGCCCATGACCCTGGGGCACACGAAACATAAAAATGACCCGTAAGGACAGGTTTAAAACCTGCTCCTACAGAGCTTCGAACTCCGAACTCTACACTCCAAACTCTATTTTCCGAACCCTGAACTCTATTTTCACGCCTCACGCCTCTTGCTTCAGGCTTCATGCCTCATACCGCTTCCGCAATTCGGTCTTCAGAATTTTCCCTGATGGTGTTTTCGGAAGTTCTTTAACCAGTTCGATCGATTTGGGTTTTTTAAAAGAGGCCAGATGGGCTTTACAAAAATCGATCAATTCCTGCTCCGTCGCCTCCAGACCTTTTTTAAGGACCACGATTCCCTTGATGGATTCACCCCAATAAGGATCAGGCACGCCGATGACCGCCGCCTCCAGAACCGCGGGGTGAGCATAGAGGACTTCCTCCACCTCCCGGGAAGCGATGTTTTCCCCGCCGCTGATGATGATATCCTTGATCCGGTCCACGATATAAATATAGCCCTCTCCGTCCTGCCTTGCGAGGTCCCCAGTGTGATACCAGCCATTCCTAAGGGCCGACGCGGTTTCTTCCGGTTTATTCCAATAACCCAACATGACATTTTCGCCCCTGACGCACAATTCCCCCACTTCTCCGATGGCGACCTCCCCATCCTCTTTATCCACCACCTTGGTTTCCACCCCGACCATAGCCCGGCCGCAGGAAGAAAGCAGCCCCCTTTTCTCTTCCTGATCCAAGGCTGCCTGGTGATCGGCTAAACGCAGGGCCGTAATACAGGGAGAGGTCTCTGTCGTTCCGAAAACCTGGAGGAATCCGCACTTGAATATTTCTATGGCCCGTTTCAGGTGCTCAACCGGTATAATAGACGCCCCGTAAGTAATTAGTCGGAGCGATCGAAGGTCATATTGTTCGATCCCGGGGGTATGGCAAAGGGCATTCAAGAGGGTCGGGACAATGATCATATCCGTTATTCTTTCAAGTTCAAGGGTCTTCAGGATATCCACCGAATCCGTGGAGGCCATCACCAGAGTGGCCCCGACATAATAGGTCCTGAAAGTTTGCGATATCGCCGCCGTATGAAAAAAGGGAAAAAGAAGCAGCAACTTGTGGTGATGTTCCAGAAGCATTTCCATCACAATATGGCGGGCATCGATGATGCAGTTTTTGTGCGACAAGGTGACCCCTTTGGGCCGGCCGGTGGTCCCGCTGGTATACACAATCATGGCCGGATCGGTTTCTTTCCCGCCGACAGGAGTTTCTTCAGGACCGGCTTCCAGGAGCAAGGATTCATAATCCTCAACTTCCGGGGTACCCCGTTCCAGACAGATCGTATGTTTAATCCCCAGGCTGACCCTGGGCAGTGATTGCATGAAAGGAATGTCCCCTTCACTGATAATCATCAACTGGGTGCCGCTGTCTCGGATGATGTATTCAACTTCTCTCTCTTTCAGAAAAGGATTAATGGGCACGGCGATGGCCCGGCACTTGGCCGCTGCGAAAAAAAACTCGACAAATTGCGTGCAATTTCGGGCCCTCATGGCCACCCGATCCCCAGCTTGAATTCCCAGCCTACTAAAAGCTTGAGACAATCGATTAGCCCTTTCATTCAACTCCCCGAAGGAAAACCGTCGGTCGCCATAGACCAGGGCAATTTTATTGGGAAACTTACTGGCATTCAGGCTTAGAATATCATCGATCATCATATCCATCCCCTCCTAGGTTATTTCACCGAGATAAGCCTTCTTCACCTCGTCATGATCAAGCAGATCGCTGGACCTCCCCTCCATGACAATGCTTCCCTGCCGAAGGATATAGCTTCGTGAAGAGATCTTTAAGGCGAGTTTAACGTTTTGCTCCACCAGTAAAATGGTTATCCCCAACCGGTTGATTTCTGCCACCACCTGAAAGACGTGTTTAACCAGCAGCGGAGAGAGACCGAGCGAGGGCTCATCCAGCATCAGCATTTTGGGGATTCCTACTAATCCCCGGCCGATAGCCAGCATCTGCTGTTCCCCACCGCTTAAGGTGCCGGCCGGCTGATTTTTTCGCTCCTCTAAAACCGGAAAAATTTCAAATACCCTGGTCAGGTTCTCTTTAAATTTCTTCCGGGCTTCCCGATGATAAGCCCCCATTTCCAAATTTTCAAAGACGGTCATTTCCGGAAAGAGTTTGCGCCCCTCGGGTACCTGGATGATCCCGCGACTGACCCGCTCGTGAAAAGACAGATGCTCTATGGGCTGACCATCAAAAAAAATCCGTCCATTTTTAACCTTATTCAGCCCTGAGATGGTATTCATGATGGTGCTCTTTCCTGCCCCGTTGGCCCCCAGCACACTGACGATTTCACCTGGTCCAATCTTTAAGGAAACCCCATGCAGTGTTTGGGCTTCTCCGTAATACACTTCGATCTGCTGAATATCTAACATTACTCTTCCCGCCCCAAATAGGCTTCGATAACTGCATCCGATTTGATCACTTCATCAGGACTGCCGTCGGCGATCTTCATCCCGAAGTTTAGAACTATGATTCTTTGGGCTATGGCCAGAACAGCCGACATGTTGTGCTCGATCAGGATAAAGCTTTGACCTTCCTTTTTAATGACCCGCAGCAGTTCTATGACTTCCATGGTTTCGGCTGAATTCAAACCGGCCATAATTTCATCCAGGAACAATAATCTGGGTTCCGTAGCCAGGGCCCGTCCCAATTCCAGCATCTTTTTTTGTCCATAAGTCAATTTATGGCTTGGGGCCTGGCCAATCTCCTTCAATCCTATGCGGTCCATTACCCGTTGGGCTGCTTCAGTGGCGGCGCGGTCACTTTGGTTTCTCAGGAAAGCGGCCACCCGGATATTTTCAAAAACAGTCAAATCCGGCAGAGGCTTGGGAATTTGAAAGGTCCGGACCAATCCCCGACGACTGATGATATGGGGCTTTAAACCGGTGATATCCTGTCCATTAAAGGTGACCCGTCCCCTGTCCGGACGATAAAAACCGGAAACGACATTGAAAAGGGTAGTTTTTCCGGAACCGTTCGGTCCGATGAGTCCCAGCACTTCCCCCGGCTCCATGCTTAAAGTCACATCAGAAAGGGCCGCCAGACCTCCAAATGTCTTTATAACTCGATTAATTTCTAACAGCATCTTTTCTCCTATGGAAATTCGTGGGAAATAAAGTGATCAAGCCGCGAGGGAAGACCAGGATTACGACCATTAACAAAATGCCATAGAGGATCAGATGATTGGCACCATATCCGCCTTTAAAGATGGCATTGGTAACCTCCATAAAGGCCGAAAAAACGACCGAGCCGAGTACAGGTCCAAGGATAGTTCCCATGCCTCCCATAATACAAATAAAGACCATATCAAAAGACCGAGTTAAGCCGAACATGGAAGGGGGGTCAATATAAAGCACATATTGAGCATAAAAAGCTCCCCCTAAGGAAGTCAGGCAGGCGCTGAGGATCAAACCCCAGAACTTGATCTTAAAAACATCGATCCCTAAGGCCTGAGCTACTTCCTCATCTTCACGTATCGCCCTTAGATAGGAAATGAATCGGGTATTTCTAAAATGATGAATCGTCAAAACCAGAGCGGCCAACATCAACAAAATAATAAAATAATAAGGGACTTTACTTTCAAACTGGAAGGCGCGCCAGGAATGTCCTTTGAGGCCAATAACAATTCCCTCAGATCCACCAAAAGTTTTCAGGTTAACAAAAATAATTCTGAGAATCTCGACGAAAGCCAGGGTAACCAGGGCGAAGTAAGTCCCCCTGACCTTGTACCGGAAGCAAAGCAGACCGATAAGGGCGCCATAAAGGGCGGAGACCACCATGCCGATCCACATCCCCGCCCAGGGAGAAAGTCCATATTTTTGAAAAAGAAAGGTCGAGGTGTAACCGCTCAACCCGAAAAAGGCCGCATGTCCTAAGGCCAACTGTCCACCCATCCCACCGATGATATTCCAACTGGTGGCCATATAGGCGTTCAGGCAAGTCAGGACTAACAGGAAAAGATAATAATCTCCCACCCAAAACGGCAACAAACAGATAAGCGTTATCCCGATCAAACCGAGTAATATTTTATTGATAAGATTTTTCATGTCCCTAACCATTTCCTGTTTTTCTGACAAATAACCCGGTGGGACGAAACAAGAGCACCCCAATAAAAATTATGAAAGGGAAAAGATACTTGACCCCGCTGCTCATAAAAGTGGCTCCCAGGGCTTCAGCCACCCCAATAATGAGTGAAGCCCAGAAAGCCGCACTGATATTTCCCATGCCGCCCAGGACAACGATAATAAAGGCGGTCAGGATGAAGGTGTCCCCCACATCCGGATAGGCCCCGGAAAAGGGCAAGATGAGTAACCCGGCCACCCCGGCAAACATGATCCCGACACCAAAGGCATAAGTGTAAATGGTCGAAACATTAATGCCACAGAGCTTCGCCCCCTCGCGGTTCTGGGCGGAGGCCCGAATGGCCTTGCCGATTATGGTCTTCCGGAGAAACAGGGTCAGCAGAAGATAAAAGATCACCCCGACGACAAAAGCCAAAAATCGTCCATAGGAGATAACGATTCCCCCGAGGGAGAAGCCCTCTTCTAAAAAGGAAACCTGCACCGTTCGCATGTTGGCGGAAAAGGCAGATAAGGCCAGGTTATTTAAAACGATCATCAAACCGCAGGTCAGAAGAAATTGGTTATTGTGCGGCACATTATACATAAAACGGAACAGCCCGACCTCCAAGACCATCCCGAAAAGGAAAAAGAGAGGAATAACCAGGGCCATACTCAAATAAGGATGGAGGCCCAGATGGGTAAAAGAATAATAAGTGGCATACATACCCAGCATGACGATGGAACCGTGGGCAAAATTAACAATGCCCATCATTCCGAAGGATAAAGACAGGCCCACGGCGATCAGGGCATAAACACCTCCGGTGAGAATGCCATAAGTTAAGTCCGCTAAGAATTCCACAAGAATCGACATAGAAAGCCTGCCTTCCCGGCCGGGGGGCCGGAAATTTTGTGAAATTCCCGGACCCCGAATACAGGTGTATGACTAATTGTTTCCGGATGGAATCTAATTACCCCTCTTCCAACTGGGATCGGGCCAGACAATTTTCCGTTCGGCAAATTTGGCCGGCCAGACGATAGGGGGTGTAATGACATCCGGAAAAACCTGTTGAAAATAGGGCTCGGCCCCCTGATTTTGTCCGTCCGGGCCGAAACGAATAGGTTCTTCCGAGGCCATCATGTGATTTTTATAGTTGACTTTAGTGAAGGCCTCACGGATTTTCTCCCGGTCACTGGACTTGGCCAGTTCCAAAACCTCCTTGGCTAAATAAATCGACAGGTAGCCGATTTCTACAGGGTAGTCGACCTCCTTTTTATATTTTTTAGCCACTCCGCTGACTAGAGCCTTATACCGGGGATCTTTACGATTCATGGCGTGACCCATGTAATCGATGATGTAATTTGCGTAATCCCCCAAGGCCTGCTTGAAGGCGGCCATCTCGGTAAAGGCTGCGTCGTTGACTCCTACCAGCATCATGGGTCTTATCCCCTGTTCCTTCATGGTCCGAAGTAATTGGATGCCGTCCGCGATGTAAGAAGTATAACCGATGATATCCGCATTCGCCGCCTTCAGCTTGCGGACCTCACTTGAAAAATCCATCTGTTTCCGGTCATAGGGAATATCCACCAAGACTTTAATGCCCCCCTGGTTGCAGGCTTCTTTCATAAAGGTAGCATTGCTCTGCCCATAAGCCGAATTTTCATAAATCAAGGAAATTGTCTTGGGGACGGCGTTATTGGCCCTGGCCGCCGCCATCATATGTCCGAAACTCTTCCTGATGATCCAACCAGCCGGCGTACAGAGACGGAAGGTATATTTAAGCCCCCTCTCAGTGATCTGATCGGCAATACCGATATCCACCAGAAAAGGAACTTTCTGCCTCTCCGCCGTTTGGGTAGCCACCAGGGCTACGGAACTGTACCAAGGCCCGATAATCATAGAAACTCCTTCACGAATCAACCGTTCCGTTTCCGCGATACCAACCTGGGGAACTCCCTGGTGATCAGCATCGATCAGCTTGAGTTTGGCCCCGTTCATGGATTTAATCCCCCCCTGGGCGTTGATCTCATCCACCGCATATTCCGCACCAAGCTTCAGGGACTGCCCGGTACCGGCCGATCCTCCGGTAAGGGGTTCCAGGTGACCGATAAGGATCTCCTTTTGAGGAGAAGCCTCCGAAAGGGCCGGTAAAATAATGAATCCCAATCCGCAAAGAATGATGAAAAAAGTCCAGAATCCTTTCCTAACCTGTTGTTTCATTTCTTCCTCCTTTCCTTTGAAAAAACCTCATACCTTCCGAAAATCAACATCTTTCGAACAGGACCGCCAGACCGATCCCACCACCCCCGCAAAGGGAGGCCAGGCCTTTTTTTACCCCTCGTTTTTCCATTTCATACAGCAAGGTCGTCGTGATCCGAGCTCCGCTGCAACCAACCGGATGACCCAGAGCGATCCCGCTGCCATTGACATTGGTAATCGCCCGATTGAGCCCCAGTTCCTTTTCGCAACCGAGGTATTGAGCGGCAAAGGCTTCGTTTAACTCAACCAATTCGACATCCCCTAAAGTCCAACCGGCCTTGCCCAGGGCGATTTGAATCGCTTTCACCGGGCTTATCCCCATAAAGGCCGGGTCTAAAGCGCTGATTCCCGAGCTGATGATCCGGGCCATTGGCTTCAGTCCCAGGGCTTCGGCCTTTTCCCCGGCCATGACGACAACCCCGGCCGCCCCATCATTAATGCCCGATGAATTTCCGGCCGTCACCGTTCCGCCTTCCTTAAAGGCGGGGGGCAATTTAGCCAAATTCTCTAAAGACGCCTCCGGCCGCGGATGTTCATCCGTATCTATCATCTTGGCCTCTCCCCGCTTCTGGGGAATGGGAACCGGCACCATTTCATCCTTGAACCTGCCTTCCTTGATGGCCTGGATGGCCCGCTGATGACTTGATAACGCCAGCCGATCCTGTTCTTCCCTGGATATCTGGTACTTTTCCGCCACATTTTCAGCCGTTATCCCCATGGCCGGTCCAACCCCTAAAAGGGTTAATCCATCCCACATGGGATCACGAATGACCTGCTCACGGATACGTAATCCCCAGCGGGCATCTTCGATGATGTAGGGAACAGTACTCATGGATTCGCTTCCGCCGGCCAGGACAATATCCGCCTCTCCAAGACGGACGGCCCAACTGGCATAGACAATCGCCTGCAGCGACGAGGTGCAAACCCGTTGAAGTGTTACCCCAGGCGTCTCAACAGAAATTCCGGCCTTAATCGCCGCCACTCGGGCCAGGTTTGCCTCCCGGGTTGTCCGCTGATAGCAGCAGCCCCAAATCACATCGTCTATGGGCTGGCCGTCCAGTTTCGCTTTTTTTACCAATTCCTTCATCACCGGGACGGATAAGTCCGTATCATGGAGGGTCTTAAACATCCCTCCAAAAGTGCCGATGGGCGTTCGTGCTGCCGCCACAATAACCGGATCTCTTTGACTGAACATATTTTTCTCCTTAACTTTATTATGAAAAGACGGTTCAAGGTACAAGGTATACGGTATAGGGTTTACAGGTCACGGTATACGGTTTTACCTTGAACCCTGCACCTTGCACCTTGTACCTTAAATGCGCCGTCCTGCTTCCGCGCCATCGTGGATGGCCGAAAGGGCATTACCAGGCCGGGCCGCATCACCGATCAGGAAGACTTTACGAACCTGTTTTTTGATTTCCGAAAAAAGCGCATTCCTGGGAGCCACACCAACGGCTAAAACAATGGTATCGATTCCCTCTATCCATTTTTCCTGGTCTTCACAAACCAGGCCGACCTGGGAACCTCTGATTTCTTTGACCTGACAGGAGGTGAATAATTTCACCCCATTCCGTTCCAGTCGACGTTTTATGTTCATCCAGGCAATGAACCCCATTCCGTTACCCAACCGATGGGTCATTTCCACTACCTGAACCATTTTCCCCCTCGAACTTAAGGTGTCCGCAACTTCCAAACCGACAAGTCCTCCGCCGATAACCAGGACCCTTTCGCCGGTTTGGGCTTGATCCCCCAATACATCATGACCGGTAACCACATTTTCATAATCGATGCCTTTAATGGAAGGGATCAAAACACTACTTCCCGTGGCCACGACCACGATCTCCGGTTGCATTTTCTTAAGCTGTTGGCTGCTGTAAGGACTTTCCAGCCTGATTATCACCCCGGCCTCTTTTGCCCGGTCCGATAAATATTTTACGGCTTCTTTGAAATTTTCCTTGGTCGGGGGGACACCGGCCAATATCATTTGCCCCCCCAAACCTTTATCCCTTTCAATCAGGGTCACCTGATGACCGCGGCGGGCAGCTATGGTGGAGGCCATGAGCCCGGCCGGCCCTCCTCCGACCACCAGGACCTTTTTAGGATGGGCAACTCTCTTCAACGGTGTTTCATGCTCTCTTCCCACCTCCGGGTTCATCAGGCAGGTGATGGCTGCGGATTGGCCGGAGAAATTGATTTGCTCGATCCGGTCCGCACATCCCTGATTACAATGGATACAGGGACGAATGTTTTGGAGATCCCCCAAAGCCGCCTTCTCAGGCCAGGCCGGGTCGGCAATCAAGGCCCGCCCAAGGGCAACAAGATCTGCTTTCCCTTCTTGAATCATCCGGTCGGCATAAGACGGATCCTGAATCATCCCGACCCCGATAACCGGCAGATGGACGACCTCCTTTATTCCGGAAGCTAAAGGGATAAAGCATCCCTGGGACTCCCCCATAGGAATCAGGGCCGGGTGGCTTCCATAGACCCCGGCCGAGATATCCAGAAAATCCATTCCGGCCTTCTCAAAGAGAACGGCCAGGAACCGGGCTTCTTCAGAGGAAAGGCCTTCTTTAATAAAGTCTTGTCCATTCATCCGAATGCCGATGGCCACTTTTGAAGATAGATTTTTTTTGATCCTTTTAAAAATTTCCAGGGCAAAACGGGCGCGGTTCTCCAGGGTTCCACCAAAAGCATCCTGCCGTTTGTTGACATAAGGGGACAAAAAGCTGGACACCAGATAGCCATGAGCCCCGTGAATCTCGATCAGATCAAAGCCGGCTGACTCGGCCCTTACCGCCGCCTGACCAAATAATTCTTCGATCCCTTTGATCTCCACTTTTGTCAATTCCCTTGGTATCCCTTTGATTCCTGGGCCGGACAAGGCAGAGGGACCTACGGGCTGCTCCCCCCATTGGGCCTGAGCGACCTGCCTTCCGGGATGAAAGATTTGGACACCTACTTTTGTCCCGTGCTGATGTAATTCTTTGATGAGTTCTTTCCAGCCTTCCAGGACGGAATCATCTTGCAAATGGCTATGGCAACCGATGGAGGAAAGATCGGCGGAAGCAGGCCAATGGACATAAACCCCTCCGACTATAATCAAACCGACCCCTCCCCTGGCCCGGGCCGAATAAAAAGATTTGACTTGAGGCGTAACCCGACCCTTATCGAAGAGTCCCGTCGCCATAGGGGCCATGACGATCCGGTTTTTCAATTTCAGAGACCCCAAAGTCAGGGGGGAGAACAAATGGGGATATTGATCAGTGGGGGTTTCCATTGGTCTTCCTTCCCGGCACTTTATCTTCTTTTGTAGGGGTTTCATCTTCCTTTGAACCGGGGCTCTCTTTTTTCGAAAAAGGCCTGGACTCCTTCTTTGACGTCCTCTGTTTCCAGGAGTTCGCCGAAGAGGGTCGCTTCCATCAACAGGGCGTCATGTAACGACATCTGCATTCCACGATTGACCGCCTTTTTGGCAAATCGCAAGGCCACCGGTGCCACCTTCATTATTTCCCGGGCCAGATTCAGGGCTTCCTGCACTTCCGTTCCTGCCGGGACGACCTGATCGACCAACCCGATTCTTTCGGCTTCAGAGGCGTCAATCTGTTTGCCGGTAAAGAGAAGCATCTTGGCTTTCCCTGCCGGCAACAATCTTGGCAACCGCTGGGTGCCGCCGGCCCCGGGAATAACCCCCAAATGGACCTCGGGTTGGCCGAATACAGCCTGGCTGGAAGCGATTCGGATATCACAGGCCATGGCCAATTCGCATCCGCCTCCCAGGGCATACCCATTAATGGCGGCTATCACCGGCCAGTTGAATTCCTCTATTTTTTGTTGCATCTCGGTTACGGCCAGGGCGTACTTTTCCCCTTTTTCCCGATCCATTTCCAGGAAAAGGCGGATGTTGGCGCCGGCCACGAAGGCACGGCCTTTCCCTGTCAGGATGACAACCCGTACCAGCTCATTGCGCTTGAGATCTTCAAAGGTATCGCTTAAGGCCCTGGTTACTTCGGGACTGAGGGCATTGATCGGAGGATTATCGATCGTAACGATCGCCGTATGTCCTTCGATGGCAGTCCCTACATATTTTTTTTCAGTAGGCGCCGATTGATTCATTTAATCCCTTCTGGAAATGCAATTAATAAAAGCTATGGGCTATAGGCCTCTCGCCTTATGGCTGTTTTCTCCGAACTCCGAACTCTAAACTCCGAACTTATTTCATATTGAAAAGCGACCTTACCCGCCGAATATCTTTTTCTTTCAGCATTTCATGGGCCCCCACCCGGCTGACCGGAGGGAGGCCGGCCTTTTTTTGCAGATCAACCCTAAGCTCGGTCATCTTTAACCCGACGCTTAAACAATCAAATATCGGCGCATCGTATTCCGGAACTTTGGAAATTTGAGCTGCCGAGGCCATGGTGCTCAACCCGGCACTGCCGATGACCACCGAATTGGCACCGGCCTCCACTAACTTTCTGGATTTATCCAAGAGCTCCTGCCCTATCCAATCCAGGTCCAGAAAACCTTTGGTGAAGGCCTCAATCGAGGGTACGGCGATGCGTTCTATGCCGCTCAGCCTGCCCCGAATACCGTAACGAACCGTCATATCTTCACAATATTCCGCCCAGCGTCTATCGGCGACCGTGACGATGCCGAACTTGTAGCCTTGCATGCAAGCCAAGAAGAGGGCGGCTTCCATGGGACCAACAATAGGGATTTTTGTAATTTCCTGGGCCTCGTACACACCGGGATCACCGGAACAGGCCACCATCGCCCCGTCATACCCTTCCTGGTCCGCCTCATAAAAGCCTTCAATGATCTCTGTTTTATTCAGTTGAATAAAATAGGACATAACGGTATCCGTTGCCCTTTTAAGGGCCTTGACGTATTTCCAGCCCAAGACCGTGTCTTCCCGTTTAATGCGATTAAAATTTTTTATTAACAGCTCGGTATAGGGACCGGAAACCGATTCTTCATTGATATTAACGATACAGATTTTCATAATTAACTCCTTCATGGTGTTTTTGGGGAACGGTCAGCCATCAGCTTTTAGCTTTCAGCAAAATTTTTTTTCGTTACCTGATTGCTGCCCGCTGACTGCCGAAAGCCTGACATTCTTCATATCCCGTGATAAAAGGACATCCCGCCGCAAACATAGATCGTTTGACCCGTAATAAAACTCGCTTCCTCGGAACAAAGAAATCGAACACAATAGGCAACCTCTTCCGGTTCCCCGGCTCTTTTCATTGGAACGTGTTCGATCCCAATCTTTTGAAAATGTTCCGGCGTTGTTAAGAAAAGTCCGGCGTTAATCAGCCCCGGGGCAACACAATTGACTGTAATCCCATATTTGGCCCATTCCAAAGCGGCAGTTCTGGATAAGCCTTCGATGGCCCCTTTAGCGGCCCCATAGCTGGCTCCGGCAATAGACCCTTGAACTGCTATGGAACTCATATTTACGATTCGGCCGTATTTGGCTTCCAGCATCAGGGGACTAAACGTCAGCATCGAATTAAGCGTCCCTTCCAAATGGACGGATAACGTCTTCCGCCATCCTTCCTCTGTCAATTTACGAAGCAATTCATTCTGGAGAGCACCCTGGGAATTGACCAGAATGTCAACCCGCCCGAATTCCTTTTCGACCTCATCCTTGATTCGCTCCACCTCATTCTTGCGGGTGATATCCCCGGTTATAATCATTGGCTTATAAGTATAACTGCCGGCGATTTCCCTGAACCGCTCAAGACGATTCTCATCAATATCCACGCCCACTACTTTGATATTCGATTTGGCCAGAGCGCGACCGATTGCACTCGCAATGCCGCCCCCCGCCCCCATTACTACTGCCACACGTCTATCCTTCATCATGGCCTCCCTCAAATTTTACCCTTTCTGCAGAGGCAGAGATCGTTTTCGTATCCAGGATCATCAATTTCCAATATTTATATTAACGGTTAGTTTATGACCACATGATCAAATATTTATTTGATGGTTAATTTTTATACTTGAAGTCAAAAAAATTGTCAAGATTTTTTTTAAAATTTTTTTAATAATTTTTTCAATTAGTTAGTTAATGGATGATTTTGAACGGCCAATGACATTTCAGTTCAATCACGGGGAGAGATCTTTTGAAGTTAGAAGAATAGGGAAAAAATGAACGGGGGGTTTTTTAAAAAGAAAGATTTCTCAGAATGGTTTTTCGGGTTGGAAAATTTTTAGTTTAAATTTGAAATAATTCTCAATTTTTGACCTGTCACGACTCTTCATCTTTCATCTCTGGATTTAAAAGGCCACGGATCAAATAGTTAGCCATAGCTTCGCCGATTTCTTCCGGCGAAAGTTTTCCATCCGGCGTATACCACCTCGGAATCCAGTTCAGAGCCCCCAAAATCGCATAGGCCCTCATTTTCCAGTCCTCCTTTTGAAAGGTTTCTTTGCGGATTCCTTCTTTCACAATCGCTAAAAATTTCTTTTCGAAGCGATCCCGTTCATGAATTACGGTATCCCGCATATGCGTTGGAAGAAGCAGTTCTTGCTGCCTCAGGACCCCGACGACAAAATCTGTCGTAAGCACTTTAGTGTGACCCAAAATAGCTTGCCGCAGTTTTTCGGCCGGCGGCAGGTCCATTTTTTCTACTCCTTCCAGCACATCATTTGCCATTTTGTTGGCTTTCATAATGCACTGGAAAAGCATATCTTCCTTGCTTTTGATATAGTAATAAAGGCTGCCTTTGGTCATTTTCAGCTCATGGGCGATATCTTCCAAGGCCGCTTTTTCAAATCCTTTCTTTAAAAACATTTTTGCGGCGTTCTCTAAAATATCATTCTTCTTTATTTCATACCGAATTTTTTGATAATTTTTCCTGACAATCGCCATATCCACCACCTCATCACATCTTAAAGCAATCACAGCCGCCTAAAAAACCGGAGCAGTGCGTATCATTTCATTATTAAGAAAAAATAATGTTATAGTTAATTTTTCTACTTTAAGTCAAAAATCCTGTCAAGCGATATTTTAGAAAGGAAGGCGAAACAGATCCAATTGGGGGGGGAATGAGATTATCCCGCCAGATCAAACCGATCGGCTATGGGAAGTCCAACGCCCCAAAAATAGTTCGAAATAAGGGAAATTT